>JAFGUJ010000199.1 GCA_016938595.1 Campylobacterales bacterium
GGGAAAAGGGAAGGTTTTGCCGTTGAACATCCCGGTGGCGAGGACCTCTTTGCTCTGTGCCTCGTTCATCAATCGGGTGACCGGATCGAGCATCCCCGCTTTGAGAAGCGTCAGCGCGGAGACCGCCTCCTGGTCGATGTAGAGGGCTCTATTTTTTCTTGACGATGCCATATTTCTTTCTCTTCTCCCATAGACTTTTGCGTGAAATTCCCAGTTTTTTGGAGAGTTCGGTGTCGGGGAACCGGTTCTGGAAATGGATCATGATGTATTTGACGTACTCTTCGATCGGAAGAATCTCCCCCTGATCGAAAAGGTGGCTGTCGCTTTCGATCTCAATCACTCTGAAAGGGGGATTGTCGATGTGATCCGTGCTGGCAATGATACAGGCTCTGTCGTGGATCAGTTCATAAAACGCTTTGTGTTCGCTTTTTTTCAGATTCTGAAAGTCGGTGATGTAGAGAATCGAATCATCTTTCAGCGCCGCGATGTCGTTGAACGCTTTGGCCGAGGCGAGGGAGATGAACTGGATAGGTTTGTCGTGGTGGGCGGCGTAGCGGAACGCAAAGGCGTCGGCATATTTCTGGTAGCCGCTGCAGATGAAGAGGGGGAGCTCGATTTTGTCGAGGTCTTCATTGACGTTGACGGAATTGAAGGTATGGGCGAGATAGCGTTCATAGGTTTGATTCTGCCGTTTGAGCCGTTCGTGATTCTGGAAATGCTGGATTTTACGGATCAGCTCCTCGATCATGAAGGGTTTGAGGATGTAGTCTTTCGCTCCGGCTGCGAGAGGTTTGGAAACGGTGTCATTGCTGATATAGCTCACCATCAGAATGACGACGGCGTTTTTATACGCTTCGATGACGGGATAAATGTCCTGGCCGCTGATGTTGGTGGAGAGGAGGACAACATCGTAGGGAGCTCCCCGGAGCCCTTCCTTCGTCGAACTGGAAATATCGCAGTTGTGACTCAAATCGCTCAGTTTTGAGGCGATGCTTTGGGCGAGATAAATCTCGTTTTCGATAATTAATACATTCATCCGTTTTTCCAATCAAAATAGTGTACCGATGCCGTAGCCATTACGCCGACCCCTTCTTTGCGCCCTATAAAGCCCAGGTGCTCCGTCGTCGTCGCCTTCACATTCAGGCGGGAGGCGGGGATCTGTACCAGCGATGCGAGGGTGCGGCGCATCTGCTCTTTGTAGGGGGCGATTTTTGGGGTCTGGGCGATGATCGTGATATCGGCGTGCAAAACGACAAAGCCAAGTTGGTGAAGCTTCAGCACGCAGTGTTCCAGAAGTTCTTTGGAATCGATGTTTTTGTAGCGCTCATCGGTGTCGGGGAAAAGCATCCCGATGTCTCCGAGCGAGGCGGCTCCCAGCAATGCGTCGATGAGGGCATGAATGGCCACATCACCGTCACTGTGGGCTTTGAACCCGAAGGGGGAGTCGATCGCTACGCCCCCCAGTACCATGGGTTTTCCCTCTTCGAAGCCGTGGACGTCGAATCCGTTTCCGGTGAAAACCGCCGGGGAGGGGGAGCCCAGGCACTCCAGGACGGCGAGATCGGCCGTATGGGTGATTTTTGCGGCATGCGCATCGCCGGGGATAAAAAAGCGGCTCCCGCCCGCAGCAACGACGGCGCTGCTCTCGTCGGTGTATTCGGTATCGCTCAAGAGGGCACGGCGAAGAACGTCGGTCTGGGAGAGCTGGGGAGTCTGAACCCGCTTGACTTTCTCCCGCTCGATGGTGGCCCCTTCGTAGACGACCGTATCGACGACGTCGAGGACGGGGACGATCGTATCGGCGTTACCTTTGTTCCCGATAAGCCTTTCGAGGAGCCCGGGATCGATGCAGGAGCGGGCGATGTCGGTGACCATGACATACGGGGTGGTGACGGCGGCAAGGGCGTTTTTGAGAGACTGTTGACGGGTGGCGCCTCCCTCAACGATCGTGAAATCGCACACGGAGCGCATGAAAGGAATTTCGTCCGCATGCGCCGCGATGACGACCGGTGCGCCGGGGAGGTGCTTTGTGATACGGTTAGTAACATAAAGCCACAGGGGATCATGACCGATTCGGAGCCACTGTTTTTTAACGGGCGTTTTAAAACGGCTTGAGTTGCCTGCAGCAAGTAAAATCAAGGTCAAATCAGACAATTTGTATCCTATTTTTGGAAACTGTTACGAAATTATACACTTAAAAAGCTTTTTTTTATCTTGTTTGTGTTAAATTCTAGAACAATCAAGTACTGCGAAACGGAAACTTTTCCTAAACAATCTTGAAATTTTTGATATACATTCAAACTGATACGACCCTTTTAGGGGGTCTTATTTATAAGTCCGAAACAGCTTTGAGAAACTAAGGAGCACATAATGAGAACCGCATGGGTCGCCAACAGACAAAACGACACTGTACGCACTCAGATGTATTATGCCAAGCAGGGCATCATTACCGAAGAGATGGCGTATGTCGCCAAAGTAGAGGAGCTCGATCCCGAGTTGGTTCGTTCCGAGGTCGCGCGGGGGCGTATGATCATCCCCGCCAATGTCAACCACACCAATCTGGAACCGATGGCGATCGGAATCGCCGCACGCTGCAAGATCAATGCCAACATCGGCTCCTCCGCGATTGCCAGTGATGTGCAGGGGGAGATCGAGAAGATCCAGGTTTCCCAGCATTATCACGCCGATACGGCGATGGACCTCTCTACGGGGGGCGATCTCGACGAGATCCGCCGTGCCGTTATCGCCAACTCCAAAATCCCGATCGGGACCGTCCCCATCTACCAGATCCTCCACGATGTGAACAACAAGATCGAGGACCTCACGATTGAGAAGATGCTCGAAGTACTCGAGCGGCAGGCGCAACAGGGGGTGAGTTATTTCACGATCCATGCCGGATTCCTCCTGGAGACGATGCCCAAAGTGGCCAAGCGTAAAATGGGGATCGTCAGCCGTGGTGGATCGTTGATGGCGGCGTGGATGATGCATTATCACCGCGAGAACCCGTTCTACACGGCGTTTGACGA
>JAFGUJ010000036.1 GCA_016938595.1 Campylobacterales bacterium
GGTGAGGACGAGGGCTTTGATCTTCGCTTTCCCTTCCCCTCTGCGTTTTGACCATAGCTCGAGGATCGGGAGGACAAAGCTCGCGCTTTTGCCGCTTCCGGTCTGGGCTCTGGCCATGACGTCGCGATGCGCGAGGACGAGGGGGATCACCTCGGTCTGTACGGGGGTGGGTTCTGTGTACCCGCTTTGTGTCAGGGCGCGCTGAATGGGGGCTGAGAGGCCGAGTTGGGAAAAAGGCATGGGATATCCTCGTAGTGATGGGCGTATTTTAGGGGATAGTGGCTTTAGGTCAGGTTTGGCTGAACCCGTTCTCGATTTTTCAAGTAACTCTGTGGTTATAGATTTTCATTAGCCGCTTTCGCTACAATCGCCGCTAAAAAAAGGATCTGAAAGTGGTAATCGATTTTTATTCTACCGGTATGGACGCTTATGATATGAGACGGTTCGAGGAGGCATACGACTGGTTTATGAAAGGCGAAGAAGATCCCCGCTGCGCTTTTGCGCTGGCGACCCTCTATTACAACGGGCAGGGGGTGGAACGCAACTTTACCCGCTCGACGGAATATTACGCCCGCGCCGCCGAAGCGGGGATATTGCCTGCGCAGGTGAGTGCGGGTTTCGCCTACGCGAACGCGATGGGGGTTCCGGAAGATTTCGACAAAGCGGCCCATTACCTGAAAATGGCGGTGGCGCAGGGAGAACCGGCGGCCAAGGTCACTCTGGCGGAGATCTATGCCAAAGGGCATGCGGGGGGAAGCCGTAAGGAAGCGGCGGTACTGATCCGGGAAGTCTTGTCGAGCACCGGAGGGGAAGAAGCGTACGACGTCTATACCCGTTATGATCTGGGGAATGTGAACTAAAGGGAGGGGGGTTAGTACACCCCTGAGGCTTTTTCCTTGTACGAATCGAACGGTTCGTCGGCGGGTGAGGCGAGCTGGAAGAACCCGTCCAGCTCCCGGTGTTTGGACTGCAGAAGGGTTTCGAATTCGCTCTGGGTAACCGGAATGTTGTCGTGGAATTTGTCGAGCAGTACGGTGCTGCTCCCGAGCAGCACGAGATAGCTCTGGGTCCCGTAGTCGAGCATCGCGACACTCGTCTTCGCATCGAGGCTTTTTTGAAAGCGGATGTTGATTCCGGTGCCGTCGCTTATCGGTGCTGCCGGTGAAGCGGCGGGAATCGGCTCGGATTTGGGGGAAGGTTTGCTGAAAAGCCACGGCGTCTTGGGCTGGGGCGTTTGCGGCTGCATCGCTTCGGCACGCTTGGCGATGTTTTGTTTGAGCCAGAACAAGATGGCGATCCCGATCACCAAAATGGCGATGACGACGTAATAGCTTCGCTCAAACTCGTTGGCGCTTTTGGTCGGGAGGCCGCTGAGAGCCGTCTCATCGACCGGCGCCGCCGTCGTTTCCGAACCGCTGAGCGGCGGTACCATAAAGCGGAGTCTCAAACCATACGAATCGGAGGTTTTGGATGCCTGCATCGTCACGTCGTCCGAAACTTTTGCCACGATTTCGATGTGCTCTGCCTGCGGGGCGATGGCCAGTTTGTTCAGGTATTTGGAGTTGATGGTTTTGATTTTCGGTGTTTCGATAATCGCTTCTTCGAGTTTGACAACGATCGTGTTCCCCTGACGGGTCTGGCGCAGTACCCCTTCATACGGGGTATCAAACGTCAGCATCACATCGACGCGGTCGTTGCGGTCATAAACATTGTAGCTCAGAATTTTTGCCCCCCAGAGCAGCGAGGGGAGAATCAGCAGGGTCAGTAGGTATTTCATAGTCTCTCTTTGGAAAGGTAGTAAAGTACGGCGCTGGAATCGAGCACTTCATTGATCCGGATGGCCAGGTTTTTTTCATAGACCATGACTTCCCCTTTGCCGATGATGCGGCGGTTTACATACGACTCGACGCTCTCTCCGGCCGGTTTGCCCAGATCGATAACCGATCCTTTTTCAAGTTTGAGAATTTCCCCCAGTGAAAGGGTCGTCTGTCCCAGATCGGCGACAAATTCGACCTCCATGTCCAGAAGCCCTTCGTAATCCATCCAGGAGAGCTCTTTTTCGAGGTTGATATCATGCGGGTCCGGGGAGGGGAGAATCTCCTGGGTATCTAATGTTTCATCCATCTTTTAGAGCCTTTTGAGTGCTATCGTCATTTCGCCGTTGTTGATGTCGATGCATTGTATCGTATCGGGTTGATCAAGGGGTGCATCATCGGAAACAAAAAACGGTGTGGCGATCGAGACCGATGTTTCATATGCTTCCGCCAGTACCTTGGCGCTTCCGATGATCATATTGGTTGTCTCCAGCAGCATGTCGGTTAACGTCTCCTCGTCGCTCGCCTCTTCGCCCAAAAAAATCTCGGCAATGGTCTGAATCAGCGAGGAGTCGCATCCGACATAGGCGCGGTGGGGGCTTCCGTTGGCTTCAATGTCAATGTAAGCAAAAAGTGTTCTCTTTTGTGGAGGGCAGGATGTCAGCGTATAGGGCAGGCGTATCTGGTGGGTGCAAAAATTGGTGGCGGCTTCGACGATAATCGGGAACATCGCATCCTCGTTTCTCTGATTTTGGTGTTCGACGGTGCAGCGGATAGGCCCCGCACACAGCTCGTCAATCTTGTATTTGAAACGATTATACCGTAAAACAAACCTGAACATAAAGGTTTTCTTGAAGGCGCAAGGGGGTATAATCGCGCGACAGTTCAAAACAAAGCAGTCTGGAATGGATATAGCGTTAGCACTCTTGGGAATCGTGGTCGGCCTGTTGTCCGGATTTTTCGGTATCGGGGGAGGGACGGTGAGCGTCCCCATCCTCTTGTATTTCGGATTCGGGATCAAAGAGGCGATCGGGATTTCGGTCATGCAAATGGTGGCGGGGTCGCTGATGGCGGCATGGATCCATAAGCGGCAGCAGACTTATGAAGTGCGTGATATTCAGTATTTCGGATACGGAGGGATCGTCGGCGCCGCGATCGGGGGGATGCTGGTCAAAATCCTCGACGCGGAGGTGCTGGGATGGCTCTTTTTGTCGATCGTCGCCTTTACGCTGGGGCGGTTGGCCCTATCCGCACCCGTTCCGACCCGGAGCGAGGTCGTGAACCGCCCCCTCTATCTGGGGATCGGCGGAGGAATCGGGGTCTTCTCGGGGATGCTCGGTGTAGGGGGATCGATTCTGATGACCCCCATTCTGGTCAGCTTTATGGGATTTCCCCTTAAAAAAGCGTCGGCGGTGGGGCTCTTTTTTGTGATTTTCACCTCGGTCTCGGCGTTTGTGACGCTGTGGTGGCTGGGGATGATCAACCTGCATGCGGGGATGGTGATGGCCGTCAGTTCGCTGATCGGGATCATGGCCGGGATCTGGCTGCTGAACCGGGTCAAAGTGACCCATTACAAACAGATTCTGCTCGTTTTTTACGTTATTATATTCGCCAGTACGGCATTCAAACTCATCGCGGGGTAAAGCATGGACACAATCAAAATCATCGGTGCACGGGAGCACAATCTTAAAAACATATCGCTGGAAATTCCCAAAAACGCTCTGGTCGTCTGTACCGG
Source organism: Campylobacterales bacterium (assembly GCA_016938595.1). Taxonomy (GTDB): domain Bacteria; phylum Campylobacterota; class Campylobacteria; order Campylobacterales; family Sulfurimonadaceae; genus Sulfuricurvum. Next base: position 3,553 of record JAFGUJ010000036.1, read on the forward strand.
GATCAGCGGAAGCGGCAAATCGACACTGGCGTTTGATACCCTCTACGCCGAGGGGCAGCGCCGCTACATCGAATCGCTCTCGTCCTACGCACGCCAGTTCCTCGACCGCGTCGGAAAGCCCGACGTCGACAAGATCGAGGGGCTCACCCCCGCCATCGCGATTGATCAGAAAACGACCTCCAAAAACCCCCGTTCGACGGTCGGGACGATCACCGAAATCTACGACTACCTCCGACTTCTCTATGCCCGTGTCGGGGTACAACACTGCCACCTGTGCGGCAAAAAAATCTCCAAAATGTCGGCGCAGGACATTATCGACCAGGTGCTCAAGCTCCCCGAAAATGCCAAAATCGTCATCATGGCCCCCCTCGTGCGGGAGAAAAAAGGGAGCTTTACCGACATCCTCGAATCGCTGCGGCACAAAGGGTACGTCCGGGCGATGATCGATGGGGTCATGGTCCGCCTCGACGAAGAGATCGAGCTCTCCAAGACGAAAAAACACACCCTCAAAGTGGTCATCGACCGTCTTGTTGTCCGTTCCGACAACCATGACCGGATCGCCCAGGACGTCGAGAAAGCGCTCAAGGAGAGTTACGGAGAGGTGGAGATCGAAATCCAGAATCACGATGATCTGGGGATGCACGAACCTTTGATCCACTACAGCGAACACAGTGCCTGTTTCGACTGCAAAGTGAGCTTTGACCCCCTCGAACCCCTCTCCTTTTCGTTCAACTCCCCCAAGGGGGCATGCCCGGAGTGCGACGGTCTGGGGATCCGCTACGCCCTGGATTACGACAAGATCATCGACTCCGAACTCCCGATTGAAAAAGGGGCGATCAAGATCGTCTACGGCTTCAACAAAGGGTACTATTTCACTTTTTTGAAAGCTTTCTGTGCCGCGGAGGGGATCGACATCACCGTACCGTTTTACAGCCTCGAAGAGTACCAGAAAAAAGCGATCCTCCACGGCAGCGTCGAGGAGGTGGAATTCAAGTGGCAGGACCATCCGATCAAGCGGATATGGCCAGGGATCGTCCGGATCGCCTACGATATCTTCAAAGATGAAAAAGACCTCGCCGACTACATGTCCGAAAAGCCGTGCAACGTCTGCAACTCTCACCGTCTCAAACGCGAGTCCCTTGCCGTACGTGTCGCCGAAAAGGGGATCGGAGAAGTGATCTCGATGCCGCTTAAGGAGTCGTACGAATGGTTTGCCGAGCCCAAAACGTTTGAGCATCTGAGTGAACAGAACGCGATGATCGCCGCGCCGATCCTCAACGAAATTCGCGAACGCCTCTTTTTCCTCTACGACGTCGGACTGGGGTATCTCTCTCTCAGCCGTGACGCCCGCACCATCAGCGGCGGTGAGGCGCAGCGGATCCGGATCGCCAGCCAGATCGGCAGCGGCCTCACCGGTGTCATGTACGTCCTCGACGAACCCAGCATCGGTCTGCACGAGCGCGACACCCTCAAACTGATCCGTACGCTGCGCTCGTTGCAGGAGAAGGGGAATACCGTCATCGTCGTCGAACACGACAAAGAGACGATCGAGCATGCCGATTTCATCGTCGATATCGGTCCGGGTGCGGGAAAATTCGGGGGGAACGTCGTTTTCGCCGGGACCCTCGAGGAGCTCAAAAAGTCCGATACCCTCACCGCCGACTACCTTTCGGGACGGAAAAAAATCGAATATTTTTACCGCCGTCCCCAGGAGGAGTGGATGAGCATCAAAAACGTTTCATTGAATAATATCAAAGAGCTGAGCGTCTCTATCCCTCTTAAAAATTTCGTCTGCGTGACGGGGGTAAGCGGGAGCGGGAAAAGTTCGCTGATCCTGCAGACCCTTCTCCCCGTCACGCGTGAAATCCTCAACCATGCCCGCAAAGTCAACCGTGTCGCGGGGGTCGAAGTGGACGGGCTCGAGAAGCTCGACAAGGTGATCTACCTCGACCAAAGCCCCATCGGCCGGACACCCCGTTCGAATCCCGCCACCTATACGGGGGTGATGGACGAGATCCGTAACCTCTTCGCCAAAACCAAGGAGGCGCAGATCCGCGGCTATACGGCATCGCGATTCAGCTTCAACGTCAAGGGCGGCCGGTGCGAGAAATGCCAGGGGGAAGGGGAGATCAAGATCGAGATGCACTTCCTCCCCGACATCATGGTCAAATGCGACGCGTGCCACGGAAGCCGCTACAACCTCCAGACGCTGCAGGTCGAGTACAAGGGAAAAACAATCTCCGATGTCCTCAACATGAGCGTCGGGGAAGCGCTGGAATTTTTCGCCCCGATCCCGAAAATCAAGGCGATTCTCCACACCCTCAGCGACGTGGGGCTCGACTACATCACCCTGGGGCAAAATGCCGTCACCCTCTCCGGCGGTGAGGCGCAGCGGATCAAGCTGGCCAAGGAACTGAGCCGCCGCGATACGGGGAACACCCTCTACATTCTCGATGAGCCGACGACGGGTCTGCACTTCGACGACGTCAACCGTCTCACCAAGGTGCTCCACAACTTCGTCGAGCTGGGCAACTCGGTCCTCGTCATCGAGCACAATCTGGACATGATCAAGAATGCCGATTACATCATTGACATGGGGCCCGAGGGGGGAAGCGGCGGCGGTCTGCTCGTCGCGGAAGGGGATCCCGAAACGGTAGCGCGCGATTGGGAAAAAACGGGAAGTTTTACCGGAAAATATTTGGCTCTGGAATTAGATAGGGTATAATCATGTCACTATACAGTTTTTTTCGTTTAGAGGATGTACGATGAAAAGTTCGATTATCAACAGTATCAAATCACTGCCGCCGCTCCCGAAAACCGTCATTGACATGCAGCGGATCTGCAACGATCCTGACAGTTCCATTCAGGACATGGTAAAAGTAGTCGAACAGGACCCGATGATCGTCGCGAACCTGCTTAAAGCGGCCAATTCTCCATTGTACAGCTTTCGGCGCGAAATTCTGAGTGTAGGGCAGGCCGTTTCGCTGTTCGGGATGAGCATGACCCGCTCTATCGGGCTGGGAAATTCGGTTCGAAAACTTCTGAACGTCGACATGGAGCCCTACGGGATTACGTCGGACCGTTTTGCCGAAATCTCCTCGATTCAGGCGGCTTTGATGCATAAATGGTACGCCAAGATCGACCGTGCCAAAGCCGATAAACTCTTTCTGGCGGCATTTTTGCAGGAAACGGGGAAAATTGTTATCGCCAGTGACGTGATCCAGGAGGATCTCGCAACCAATTTCAAATCGGACATCGAGATGGCCATCGACATCGCCAGAGTCGAATACTCCTATGTCGAGGATACGACGGCGACGGTGACGGCGGAGATTTTTACCCATTGGAATTTTGATAACGAACTGGTGGAAATGATCCAGTATTCTGACACGCCCGAAAAAGCTCCCAATGAAATCAAAGAGTATGCGACCGCGCTTAACATCGTCAAAACGATTGTCCCGGTCAACAATCCATTCGGCGATTATCCGCTCACGCAGGGGCTGAAAAAAGCCGAAGCGGCGGGGTACGACATCGCCAACCTTCAGGGGGCGATCGATTCGATCCTTGAACAAAATCGCGCACAGTAAAGCTGGTTGATGGGACAGCCTACCGTTACGATCATCGATACATTCGGATTTTTTTTCCGCAGTTTTTACGCCCTTCCTCCTCTGACGAACAAGCACGGATTTCCGACCGGTCTGTTGACCGGGTTTGTCAATTTCATCGCGTCGCTTCACAAAGACCACAGCAGTGACTACCTGATCTTCGCCCTCGATGCCCCCGGACCCAGTTTCCGGGCGCAGATCGATCCGCAGTACAAAGCCAACCGGTCCCCCGCCCCCGAAGAGCTGAAAAAACAGCTCCCCGTCGCGATAGAGTGGATCGACAAAATGGGGTACAAATCGCTTTCCCGAGCCGGCTTCGAGGCCGATGACATGATCGCCTCGGTCGTGGCCCAGGCGCGGGCCAAAGGGTACCTGGTTCGGATCGTCTCGCACGACAAGGACCTTTACCAGCTGATCGAAGACGATGTCGTCGTCCTCGTGGACGCGATCAGCAAAAAAGTGCTCAACGAACGCCATTGCGATGAAAAATACGGTGTCCAGCCGTGCCAGTTTATCGACTATCAGGCATTGATCGGCGACAGTGCCGATAACGTTCCCGGCGTCAAGGGGATCGGGAAAGTGACGGCACAGAAACTACTGAGTCAGTTCGGCTCGCTCGATGGCATCTACGAACGGCTTGAAGAGGTGACACCGCCCCGCATCCGCGGCCTTCTCGAAACCCACCGCGACGACGCGTTCCGTTCCCGCGAACTGGTAAAGCTGCGGGGCGACGTCCTCGAATCGCTCGATTTCGGGCAGTTCGCGATGCATTTCGAGAACCCGTTCCTCCCCATCTATGAGGATCTTGTCCATTACGAAATGAACGCTGTGCTGCGCACCCTCAAAGCCAAAGCCCTCTTCGATGAACCCGCCAAGGCGGTGGCAGCGGTGGCCGAAACGACGTTCGAAGCCCCAAGATGCGACAACCCCGAAGGGTGTGCCGTACTGATCGATACCGACGAGACGCTCGAAGCGGCTGTCGCCGCGATTCCTGCGGATGCGCTGGTAGCGTTCGATACCGAAACGACGGGGCTCGATCCGCTGCATGACAGGCTCGTCGGGTTCAGCTTCAGCCGTGACGGCAAGAACGGCTATTACGTTCCGATGGCCCACAGCTATCTGGGGGTGGGGGCGCAGGTGAGCGAAGAAGCGGCGGCCAAAGCGATCCGTGCCCTGTTCGAACGGCGGGTGATCGGCCACAACATCAAATTCGACCTCCATTTCGTCACCCGATTTTTGGGGGTCGAGAGGCTGCCGATCCATGCCGACACGATGGTGATGGCGTGGCTGAGCGACTCGTCACGCTCCCTGTCGATGGACAGCCTCTCCGAAGCGCTCCTCCATCATGAAATGATCCATTTCAAAGACACGGTCAAAAAAGGGGAGAACTTCGCATCGGTGGCCCTCGAGGATGCGTGCCGCTACGCGGGGGAAGACGCCTACATCACCTACCGCCTCTACGAAGTGCTGCGCGAACAGCTCCTCCAAAAAGGGGGCGAAGCGGCGATACGGGAAGCCGAAGAGGTCGAGTTCCCCTTTACCCTGACCCTTCTGGCGATGGAGAAAGAGGGTATTGCCGTCGATACGGCGGTGCTGGAGACGTTCAAAAAAGAGGTGGCGGAGGAGATTGCCTCCCTGACCGAGCAGATCCATGCTCACAGCGGCACGGTCTTCAACCTCAATTCGACGAAGCAGCTGGGAGTTGTGCTGTTCGAGACACTGGGGCTTCCTTCGGGCAAAAAGACGAAGACGGGGTACAGCACCGACGAACAGGTACTGGAGGGACTGCGCAGCGCCCATCCGATCATCCCTTTGCTGCTGCAGTACCGTGAGTACCACAAACTCTACTCGACCTACATCGAGCCGCTGATCGCGTTGGCCATGAACGATCCCCGCCGCCGCATCTACACCTCGTTCGTCCAGACGGGGACCGCGACGGGGCGGTTGAGCTCCAAAAATCCGAATCTTCAGAACATCCCCGTCAAGACGGCGTTGGGGCAGCGGATCCGCGAGGCATTCGTCGCCCCCGAGGGGAAAAAGCTGATCGGGATCGACTACTCGCAGATCGAACTGCGGCTGCTGGCCCATTTCAGCGGCGATGCGGTCCTGGTCGAGGCGTTCAAAAACGGACAGGACATCCACATGCAAACGGCGATCGCGCTGTTCGGAGAAGAGACCGCCGCCGCCAAACGCCACATCGCCAAAACGGTTAATTTCGGGCTGCTGTACGGGATGGGGCAGAAGAAACTTTCCGAAACCCTGGGGATTACGACCAAAGAGGCCAAGGAGATCATCGAACGCTATTTTGAGACATTTCCGAGTGTCAAGGGATATTTCGCAGGGGTCGTTGAACAGGCAAAATCGGTCGGATACGTCGAAACGCTCCTTCACCGCCGCCGCTATTTCGATTTTCCCAATGCCACCCCGATGCTCAAAGCTGCGTACGAACGTGAATCGGTCAATACGGTATTTCAGGGTTCCGCGAGCGATCTGATCAAGCTCTCGATGAACCGTATCGATGACATTATCCGCACCGAAAACATTCGGGCCAAAATGCTGCTGCAGATCCACGATGAACTGATTTTTGAAGTGGACGAGGAAGTTGCCGAAGAGATCGCTCGCCGTTTCGTCAATGTGATGGAACAGATCGTCGAACTGCGCGTCCCGCTGAAAACGTCGATGCACCTCGGGAACCACTGGGGCGAGCTGAAATAATTTACGAGAAAGAGGAGATCACAGGTGGTCGAAAAAATTCTAGCCAGTCTCGAACAATCCAACTGTACGACCGATACCACCTTCATGCAGGCGGTCAGTGAGGTTTTGCGATCTCTGGAACCCATCGTTCAAAACGATCCGCGCTACGAGCGCTACGGGATACTGGAACGGCTGGTGACCCCAGACCGTATCATTCAGTTCAAGGTTCAGTGGGTCGATGATCAAAGCCGAGTTCACATCAACAACGGCTACCGCATCCAGTTCAATAACTCCCTTGGCCCGTATAAGGGGGGGCTTCGGTTCCATCCGAGCGTCAACACGAACATTCTGAAATTTCTCGCGTTCGAGCAGATATTCAAAAACTCCCTCAGCGGTCTCCCCATCGGCGGAGCCAAAGGGGGAAGCGATTTTGATCCCAAAGGGAAGAGCGATTTCGAGATCATGAAGTTCTGCCGCGCCTTCATGCGCGAACTTCACCAGTACATTGGCGCGCGCGTCGATGTCCCCGCGGGGGACATCGGGGTGGGATCCCGCGAGATCGGCTTTTTGTACGGGGAATACAAGCGGATCACCCACAGCTACGAAGGGGTCCTCAGCGGCAAGCCCTACGCCTTCGGCGGCTCGCTCCTGCGCCCCGAGGCGACGGGGTACGGGGTCGTCTATTTCGCCGCCGAAATGCTCAAACAGGAGCTGCAGGAGACGCTGGAAGGGAAAGTGTGCACCGTCAGCGGGGCCGGTAACGTCGCAATCCACACGATCGAAAAACTCCAGCAGTACGGAGCACTCGTCATCACCTGCAGCGACAGCGACGGTGCGATCTACGATCCGCGGGGGATCGATCTCTCCATTGTTAAGGAATTGAAAGAGGACGGGACACGGCTGTCGCTGGAAGGGTACGCGGCGCGCGTCCCCGGATCGGTCTACACGAAAAAAGCCGATTATCCCGAAGGGGGGCATGCGGTGTGGAGTCATCCGTGTTTCGCCGCATTCCCCTGCGCGACCCAGAACGAACTGAGCCGTAGCGATGCGGCCAGACTGATCGAAAACGGATGCACCGCTGTTATCGAGGGGGCCAACATGCCCACCGAACCTTCTGCGATCGAACTGTTCCAGCGCGAAGGGGTCCTTTTTGTTCCGGGGAAAGCCTCCAATGCCGGAGGGGTCGCGGTGAGCGAATTTGAGATGAGTCAGAATGCCTCGATGGAGAAATGGGATTTCGACAAGGTCGACCGTAAGCTGAACGAGATCATGTGCCAGATCTACAAACGGGTTTCCCTGACGGCCAAAGAGTGCGGATGCGAGCGCAATTTCGTCCACGGGGCGAATATCGCCGCTTTCAAGCGGGTCGCCGACGCGATGATCCTCGAAGGGGTGTAGTATTAATACCCAATTAACAAACATTTACCAATGTGCAACTACAATTGCACCCATATTACATAAGATAGGTCGAATATGAATAGAATTCTCTCCGTTTTGGGGTCCATGAAAACAATGGCTGTTTTGATGCTGATCTTTGCCGTATCGATCGGTTATGCGACGTTTATCGAGAACGATTTCGGGACGATGAGCGCGAAAGCCGATGTCTACAACGCACTGTGGTTTGAAGTCCTTTTGGGGCTTTTGGCGGTGAACCTTCTTTTGAACATCATCAGGTTTAAAATGGCGCGCAACGGAAAATGGCTCGTGTTCCTTTTCCATGTGTCGTTTTTGATCATTCTTGTCGGTGCCGCGATTACCCGCTATGTCGGGTATGAGGGGGTGATGCACATCCGTGAAGGCAAAAGCAGCGACGTGATTGTCAGTGCCGAGCCCTATGCCACGTTCACTGTAACCAAAGGAGAGAAAAGCTATACGTTCAATGAGCCTCTGTACCTCTCCAAACGAACATCAAACGATTTTGAACGGACACTGGAGACAGAGGGGGAAGCGATCCGCGTCACCCTGGACGAATATATTCCGGATGCTTCGTATCAGGCGGTTGCCGATCCTGCCGGGAAACCGTTTCTGGACCTGATGGTGACCGGGGCACAGGGGGCGCAGCAGATACAGCTGAGCGAGGGGGAGTTTGTGGAAGCGAAC
>JAFGUJ010000037.1 GCA_016938595.1 Campylobacterales bacterium
CAGAATCATGGGGTATAATATTTAGAATACTTGAGGTCGCGTTATGTGACCTCAAAAGGCAGTGACTCATAATGATTATCCGAAAACTTTTTAAATTCGAAAACGCCCATGTTGTTCGCGGATGCTCTACCCAGCGGTGCCGCGCGTCGATCCACGGCCATTCGTACAAAGTCGAAGTGCTGTTTGAGTCGAAATACCTGGACCGTGGACAGATGGTATACGATTTCGGGCTGATGAAGCAGGGGATGAAAGAGATGATCGACAGCTTCGACCATGCCGTCGCGATTTGGTCGGGGGACGATCCGGAGTATATCGAAGCGATGAAGGAGCATTCAAACCGCTGGGTACTCCTTCCTGTCTCCCCCTCGTGCGAGCAGTTCAGCCGGGTCATCTTTTTGATGATCGACAAGCTGCTCCAGTCGACGCTGATGATCAACGGAGAGCGGGGGGTGAAGCTCTACAGCATCATTGTTCATGAAACCGACACGGGATACGCGCAGGCTTTTGACGAGGATGCCTATTCGGAGTGGATGGGGATCATCGACCTTGACCAGATCGAATTCAGCTACGAGGTGCGCCAGGGGTGGAGTGACCCGATGCTCTGGGAGAAAATCCTCACCGGGGCCCTCTTCACAAACCCCGATACCGTATGACCGGGTTTCCCGTCTAACAAAGATGACGGCAGCTATTTCTCCCGCATCCTGAAGATGCGGGTAGCTTCAGGATGTTGTAGGGACATTGTCCCTAAAATGGATTACACTCCTTATAGCAGCGCTCCTTTTTTGGCGTTGTACTCTTCCTGGGTGATCGCCCCTTTTTCCAGCAGCGCATGGAGCCGCTCCAGCTCATCGAGATTGCTGCGCCGCTCGGCGGCGGGCGTTTCGCTTTTGAGGGTGCTCACTTTCAAAGAAGAGACGCTGATCCCCGCCTGCTCGTTGTATTCGCTGACGTATTTTTGGACAAAATAGGCATCGAGAAGCCACCAAATACCCAAAACCGCGAGAAACGCAAATCCGATGAATATGACCGATGTAGCCCAACCCACGATGAACAGCAGGAGCTGAGCCATGCCGCTTTGCGTTTTGCCCAGATAAAAACGGTGGATTCCGGCCCACCCCAGAAACCACCATAACACGTACGCGATGACCATGTTCTTGCCCTCGACGTTGATGCTAAGGGTGGTTGAGTTTTCGTGTGCCATGGGTGTCCTTTAAAGCGTGGTGAGGGAGAGAGGGTGTGCAGAGCTCATGCACCACCGCGTCGGGATGATCTTGACGGGGGAACCTTGCTCGAACCCCTCGACCCTCTCATCCACCATCATAAACGCGTTGGCGCGCGACAGCGGCAATACCATCCCCGGACCGAATTTCGGGCTCGGGGCAAACGATGCGCCATCAAACCATCCGGGGATCAGAGAACGGCGCCCTTTTTTCATTTTGAACGGCTCGCCGATCGGTGTTGTCAGGGTCGAGAGATATTTATCGCTCCGGCCGCTGAGGGCTAAAATCGCGCTTTGTCCAAAGAGTTCGAAGCACAACGCGGCTGCGAGAGGGTTGCCCGGAAGATTGAGGATGAGGGTTTTGCCGATCCGCCCGAAGGTGGTCGGTTTGCCCGGTTTGATGTCGACCGATTCGAAAGCGGCTTCGAATCCAAGGGCATTAAACGCTTTTTTGGTGTAATCGGCATCCCCGACGCTGACTCCACCCGAGGTGATGATGAAATCGGCATTCAGAGCGCTCTTGATATGTTCCTGGATCGATTCGGGGGAGTCTTGTGCGGTGCCGGTAAAGATGATGTCGCATTCAAGTTCTCTGGCACGCGCCGCAAAAGTCGGGGTGTTGGTATTGTAAAGCTGGTTGGCCCCCAACGTTTCGTAATGCATTTTCAGCTCGTTTCCGGAGGAAAAAAGGGCGACTCTTGGGCGGCGGAACACCCGGATATGGGTGATCCCCTGCGAGGCGAGGAGGGAGATGTGATGGGCGTGCAGGAGGGTTCCCTCTTCGAGCAAAACCATGCCGGCCTGAATGTCTTCTCCTTTGAGGCGGATGTGCTGGGCCGCTCTGATGGACGCGGGAAGGCTCACCTGATCGCCCTGCACCTTTACCTCCTCGATGGGGACGATGGCTTCGCACCCCTGTGGGATTCTGGCCCCCGTCATGATCCGGATGCACTGATCTTCCACCATGCGGGTCTCTTCCTGATCGCCGGCGAACACGGTGCACGACTGCAGGAGCGTTTTGCCGGCATCCGTCGTACGCACTGCATAACCGTCCATCGCGGAGTTGTCAAACGAGGGGAGGGAGTAGCAAGCGGTGATCGTTTCGGCCAGCACGCGGTGAAGTGCGTTTTCAATCGGTTCGATTTCGGTTTCCAGGGGACGGGAAAAAGTGTAGATTTTCTCCAAAGCCTCTTCTACGCTGATCGCCATACTCACTCCTAAGTCACGTTTTGTTTACTGATTATAGGCAATATAAGGTAAAATCCCCTTTATGGAAGCTATGTATACAATGGGTCTTGATATCCACTATTTCGGAGTGATTGTGCTGATGGGGGTCGTTGTGTTCAACATCGCGATGCTCGCATTTTCCCAACAGGTGGTCCGTTATGCGAAACGGATGCGGATCGTTATGCCGGTGTCGGCGTCGCTGCTGGCGCTGATTCTCTTTACCGGAGCGGTGATGATGGCGGCCAAACATCTGGCGTTCACGCTGCCCAATGTGGCCATGATCGTGATCAGCATCGTGATCATTGTCCTCGAGGCGAAGCGGTACAAAACGCTCAAACGGCGGACCGACATCACCCAGGAGGGCTCATTCGCCGCGTACAAGGCCAAAGCGTTCCGCTTTTTGGGGATTGAACTCGCATTGCTCGTCTCGATGAGCGGATGGATGATGTCTCTATGAAGTTTATGCTCCATGCGGATTCGGGAGAACGGGAGCTCATCGTATCGGGGGAGGATTACAAATATCTGATCAAAGTGCGGCGTCACAAAGCCGGGGACCTGATCGGATTCCGGTCCCCGGAAAAACTTACCGAGGAGTGCCGCTACCGGCTCGAGAGAACCGATGGGCGCAACGCCTATTTCACCTTGGAGAGCCGCTACGACGCACCGTGCGAGGCGGCGCGGAAACTGCACATCGGATGGTGCCTGATCGATCCCAAAACCATCGAAAAAAATCTTCCGATGCTCACGGAGCTGGGGGTGGCCAAAATCACCTTTATCCACTGCCGCCGCTCGCAGCGTAATTTCCGGCTTGATTTCGAGCGGTTTAAACGGATCATGGAGAGCTCCATCATGCAGTGCGGCCGTACGTCGCTGATCGAACTGGAAGAGTCGCCGGCGCTGAGCACGTTTCTGAAAGCCCATCCCGATGCGGTGATCCTTGATTTCGGCGGAGAGGTTTTGCAGTCGGATGAACACATCGAGACCGTCGTCATCGGCTGTGAGGGGGGGTTTGACGAGTCTGAGCGGAAACTTTTTGCAGCCCACCGCGTCCGGGTGTTTTCCTCCCCGATGATTCTGCGGTCCGAAACGGCTGCCGTTGCGGTAGCCTCGCGGCTGTTGTAAAAAAAGAATTTTTCCGTTATAATTCGCCTCCAAATCATCCGCCCCCGTACGGATGTAAAACTATACCGGGCGACGTACAACGCCGTCGTCCACCAAGGCAAATGTTATGAAAAAAGATCTTCACCCTAACGTCGTCGAATGTACGGTTAGCTGCGCATGCGGCAACACGTTCACCACAACCAGCACCAAAGAGGCGATCCGCGTCGATATCTGCAACGAGTGCCACCCGTTCTTCACCGGTTCTGAGCGTCAAGTTGACACTGCCGGACGTATCGACAAATTCAAAAAACGTTACCAGCTCAGCTAAGTTTGTAACGGAAAGGGGACGCGATGCTCTCATTGGTCCCCACCCCTATCGGCAATATCGCCGATATCACTCTTCGTACACTAGAGACTCTCTCCAAAGCAGAGATTTTACTGTGCGAAGATACCCGCGTCACGAAAAAACTTCTCCACCTGCTCAAAGAGCGTTACGACGTCACGACCAACGATCCCCGGTTCATCAGCCTCCATTCCCATAACGAAGCCGATTTCGTTTCCGCCCTGACTCCCGATTTTTTTGAGAAAAATGTCGTCTACGTCAGCGACGCAGGGATGCCCGGGTTCAGCGATCCTGGGCAGATGCTCGTGCGCTACTGCATCGACCATGCCATTGCCTACGACATTCTGCCTGGCGCCAATGCGGCGTTGACGGCGTTTGTCGCGAGCGGATTCGTGGAGACGAAAATGCTCTTTTTCGGATTTCTCCCCCACAAAGGGAACGACCGCTCGTCGGCGCTGCAGGCGGCGCTGTTCCACGGCTACACGACGGTGCTATACGAAGCGCCGACGAGGCTGGAAAAACTGCTGCACGAAATTGCCGTCGCGGCTCCCGAACGGCAGGTATTTCTGGCCAAAGAGATCACCAAAAAGTATCAGCGCTTCTACCGCGGCAGCGCCGATGCACTTTTGCGCGAAATGAAAGAGGAGATCCGGGGCGAGTGGGTGGTAGTCATCGAAGCTTCCGAGGGGAGAGGTTCCTCGCTCAGCGAAGCGGACATCCTAGCCCTCGACATTCCCAAAAAAGCCGCTTCGAAACTGATCGCCCGCATTACCGGGGAAAACCCCAAAGAGTGCTATCAGCGACTCTTAAACACATAAAGGTAAAATAACGTATGCTTATTTACGGAAAACAACCGGTCCATTATGCCCTCGAGCATCATACGGACCGTATCAAAACGCTCTATCTGGCCAAAGAGATTGACAAAAAAGAGTATTCGGCTCTGATGAAAACGGGACTGGAAATCAAACGGATTCCCGAAAAAGCGGCGCAGTCGATGGTCAAGGGGGGAAACCACCAGGGGTATATTGCCGAGATTTCTCCCGTAAGACCCTACGCCTCTCCATTTTTGAAAGGGTGCGGTTTCGTGGTGGTCCTCAGCTCCATCACGGACGTGGGGAACATCGGTTCGCTGGTTCGAAGTGCGTATGCTCTTGGGGTGGATGCGCTCGTCATCAGCGGGATCAAGGAACCGAACCTTGAGCCGATCATCCGCACCAGTACCGGAGCGGCCCTCGATCTTCCGCTGGTAATCGTCCACAATGTCCACGACGTGATGCACGAACTGAAGCAGTCGGGTTTCACCCTCTACGGCGCGATGATGGAGGGGACCGACGTGCGGGAGATGGCGTTTGCGCCCAAGCGGGCGCTGATCCTTGGCAGCGAGGGAGAGGGACTCAGCGGCAGAGTCCAAAAAGGGCTTGACCACGGTGTTTCCATACGGATGGCGCACGATTTTGATTCACTGAACGTCGGTGTCGCCGGTGCAATTTTGATGGAGAGGATGCGATGAGTAAATGTCAAACGTTCGAAGATCTGCAGTCTTATGGGGCGGAGAAAATCCATGAAAAAACCCATATTTCCCGTGACAAGGTGGAGTTGCTTCTGACCAAGTCCTACGGCGAAATCGGGCGGGTGCAGTTCATGGGGTTCATGTCGATTCTGGAGCGTGAATTCGGCATCGATTTGAGTACTGTCCGTGCCGAATACTCCGAATACTGGCAGGAACACGGAGAGACGCTGCCCCCCAAAGAATCGGTTATTCTGCAGCCGCAGTCGAACACGAAGCAAAAATGGGTACTTGCCGGAGGGGTCCTGATCGCCCTTTTGATGGGCGGCGGATATCTATTGCAGAGCTTTCTCTCCAACGAACCGCGTGCGGAGGTGATGAACCTGAACAGCCTAAGTACCGTTGCGGCCACAACCCTCAGCGAAGAAAATGTGAGCCTCGCGGAGGAATCGAATGTTTCGGAGACGGCGAGCCAGACGGCTTCGGTCGGGGAAACAAACGCAACCGCATTGACAATCCGCCCGCTCTACAAAGTCTGGGTCGGCATGATCGATTTGGGCAGTGGCGTCAAAACCCAGCAAATCACCGGCGATCCGATCGTTGTCGATACGACGAAGAACTGGCTTATCGTATTGGGGCACGGACGGGTGGAGATCGACTCGTCCGAGGGAAAACAGATTCTGAAAGAAAAAGAGACCGTACGGTTTGTTTCGGAACACGGCAAACTGCAGCAGTTGAGCAGAGCAGAGTTTCTCGAGCGCAACGGAGGAAAAAACTGGTAGACAAAGGGGAAACGATGAAAAAGTTCACCACGTTACTTTGGTTTCCGGTGGTTGCCTTCGCCCTTCAGCCAAGCCAGATCCAAACGCAGATCGGTTTCTCCGGAGAGCCGGTTGTGGCGCTCAAAGCGATACAGCGAAGTTTCAACGCGGCAGGGTACAAATTCGACGTCCATAGCGTATCGCTGGAAAATGGGAACGCGGAAGTGAGCGGTACGGCAGTGGGTATGAGAGCCTTCAGCGTCGACGTTTTCAGCGAAAACCTCAAAGAAGAAGGGGTAGCGATCGAGAGCACTGCTTCGAATCAGAACGTTTTGAAAATGACGCTGAATGCCGAAAATGCCGTATGGAATACCCCTCTGATCGGGAGTGACGAGGGGGTGCAGCTGGAGCGCTCCAACATCGCGCAGTGGTTTCGGATCGAGAACGCTCAGACGATCCGGATAGAGCCCCCCTTTGCAGGAAAATGGTATCCTGACGTCGCGGTGCTCGATGCGTCGCTGAGAGTTCTGCATTCGTATCGCTCCCTGAAAGCGCAAGATGCATTGGAGCTTGAAGTCCCTCAGGGGGCCTATTATCTGAAAGTATCGAACGTTTGGGGGATGAAAGTTCTCAAAGAGGGGATGTGGATCGAATCGATTAGCACCGGACGGCAAGAAAGGTAAATTAAAACTAAGCCTCTTATGCTAAAATGGCGCAATTTTTTATGCACAGGTTGTAGCCATGTTTGATGAAATCCAATTCGACCGGATTAAACGCCTTCCTAAGTATGTATTTGCCGAAGTGAACGAGCTGAAAATGGCACGCAGACGTGCCGGATGCGATGTTATCGATTTTAGTATGGGAAATCCCGACGGAGACACCCCTGAGCATATCCGCCAGAAGCTGATCGAATCGGCACAGAAAACGAAAACACATGGTTATTCGGTATCCAAAGGGATCCCCAAGCTCCGCCAGGCAATCTGCGACTGGTACAAGCGCCGCTATGACGTCGATCTTGATCCCGACACCGAAGCGGTGGCGACGATGGGTTCCAAAGAGGGATACGCCCACCTTGCCTACGCGATCACCAATCCCGGAGATGTCGTTGTCGTCCCTGATCCGACCTACCCGATCCACTCATACGCCTTTATCCTTGCCGGAGGAAATGTCCAGAAAATGGAACTCCCCTTCGATGAAGATTACAAAGTAGATGAGGACCTTTTCTTCGAACGTCTGGAACAGGCGTTCCATATTTCGTTTCCGAAGCCAAAATACGTCGTGGTCAATTTTCCGCACAATCCAACGACGGCAACGGTAACGCCGGAGTTCTATACCCGCATCGTCGAGATGGCGAAACGGGAACGTTTCTACATCATCAGCGATATCGCGTACGGCGACATCACGTTTGACGGTTACGCGACCCCTTCCATCCTTGCCGTTCCGGGGGCGAAAGATGTGGCGGTCGAGAGCTTTACCCTCTCCAAAAGCTACAATATGGCGGGATGGCGCGTCGGCTTTTTCGTCGGAAATGCCAAGCTGATCGGTGCGTTGCAGAAAATCAAAAGCTGGCTCGACTACGGGATGTTCACCCCGATCCAGGTTGCCGCGACGGTTGCCTTGCAGGGGGATCAGAGCTGCGTCAAAGAGATCGTTGAGAAATACGACCACCGACAGGATGTCCTCCTCGAAGCGTTCAACCGTGCCGGATGGCCGATCCGCCGTAACCAGTCGTCGATGTTCGTCTGGGCTCGCATCCCCGAATGCGCCCGCCATCTGGGAAGCCTTGAGTTCTCCAAGCGGCTTCTCGTCGAAGCCAACGTCGCCGTTGCACCGGGAATCGGATTTGGCGATTACGGCGATGAGTACGTCCGTATCGCGTTGATCGAAAACGACAAGCGGATCCGTCAGGCGGCCAAAAACATCAAACATTTTTTGCAAGGGCTCAACTGCGAGGTCCCTGAGTGATTCGTGTCGGCGTTATCGGAGTCGGTACGGTCGGCCGTGCCGTCGTGCAGATTCTTGAAGAGAACCGG
>JAFGUJ010000200.1 GCA_016938595.1 Campylobacterales bacterium
CCGCGGAAAACGGGTACGGGGGTCGGCTCCAGCGTCTGGGAGAGCGCTTGCTGATTCGATTGGACCGGCTGCTTGCCGATTACCGCCCCCGTCCGGTTCTGCTTCACGGCGATCTTTGGTCGGGCAACGCGGCGATGACCGATGTGGGCGTGCCAGTCATCTTCGATCCGGCCTGTTATTGGGGGGACCGTGAGGCGGATCTCGCCATGACCGAATTGTTCGGGGGATTTAGCGGGGCATTTTATGATGCTTACGAGAGTCTAATGCCCAGGTGGCCGGGCTATGAAACGAGAAGCATGCTTTACAATTTGTACCATGTTTTGAATCATCTCAACCTTTTTGGAGGCGGTTATTTGAGGCAAGCGGAAAACTTGTTGGAACGATTGTTGATTGAAACCGGATGACAACCTGTGGTGGGAGGTAATGACGATGGTTGTGGATCTGGATGATGACTTTCATGAAAATCAAGACCCTATTTCTTCGGACAATTTCGAAAAAGAGGTGGATGAGCTTTTTTCCGAATGGCGAGAGGATCAGGAAAAGCTGGCTTCCCGGAGGCGTTTGGAGCGTTATTTCGAACTGAAGCGCTTGCGTGAGCAGATCGGCGATATTTATGAATTGGACGACGATTTTTGAGGCCGCTTGAATTTCCCGTGAATTTATCTCATATTCCGAACGGGGTTGAATGTTTGAGAGGATGCTAAGATGGATGCCAGAACCGACATGAACGAGTTGCTCGAGACTTTGAAGCAGGATCGGGATGAATTGCGTGTCAGAATGCATTTGGCGAGGATGGAGCTGAAAGAGGAATGGGAAGAGGCGGAAAAGAAATGGGAGCACTTCAAACCCAAAGTAGACGAGATGCTACGGGATACCAAGGGCAGTAGGGATGAAATCGTTAAATCGACCAAAATCATCGGAGAGGAACTGAAAAACGCCTACCGTAGGATTCGCGAGCGTTTATAAAAAGTTATTAATCGATTGTCGAAAATGGCCGCTCCAAGCGGCCATTTCTTTTGCAGTATAATGACCTGTTTTAAAGCAGAGAGTGATTGGAATTCATGGCGGATAAAATCGACAAAGTGGTATTGGCCTATTCCGGTGGCCTGGATACTTCGGTGATCCTCAAATGGCTGCAGGAGACCTACGGATGCGAAGTGGTTACCTTCACCGCCGATCTCGGTCAAGGCGAGGAATTGGAGCCGGCGCGGGAAAAAGCGCGCACCTTGGGCATTCGGCAAATCTACATCGATGATTTGCGGGAGGAATTCGCGCGCGATTTCGTGTTTCCGATGTTTCGCGCCAATGCGATCTACGAGGGAGAATATTTGCTCGGCAGTTCCATCGCCAGACCCTTGATCGCCAAGCGGTTGATCGAGATCGCCAACGAAGTGGGGGCGGATGCCGTTTCCCACGGGGCCACCGGCAAGGGGAACGATCAAGTTCGATTCGAGTTGGGTGCCTATGCCTTAAGACCCGATATCAAGATCATCGCCCCCTGGCGGGAGTGGGATCTCAATTCCCGGGAAAAATTGCTGGCTTACGCCGAGGCGCACGGGATCCCCATCGAAAAGAAACGGGGGCAGGCTTCGCCTTATTCCATGGATGCCAACTTGCTGCACATTTCGTACGAAGGCGGTATTTTGGAAGATCCCTGGGCCGAGCCCGAAGAGGCGATGTGGCGTTGGACCCGCGCACCGGAAAAGGCCCCGGACCGTCCCCTATATCTGGAATTGACCTTCGAGCGCGGGGATGTGGTCGCCA
>JAFGUJ010000201.1 GCA_016938595.1 Campylobacterales bacterium
AGGGTAATTTTCATCCGCTTGGCTTCGTCGATGTATTTTACGACCTTGTCGGTGTTGTCTTTTTCCGAGGTGAGAAGTGCGGCCATGAACTCCTGCGGGTAGTACGTCTTGAGCCATGCCGTCTGGAACGTAACCATCGCGTAGGCGGCCGAGTGCGATTTGTTGAACCCGTATCCGGCAAATTTTTCGATCAGGTCGAAGAGCTCGGAGGCTTTTTTATAATCAAGCCCCTGTTTCTGGGCCCCCTCACTGAACTCCTTGTTATACTTCTGCATCTCCTCTATCTTCTTTTTCCCCATGGCACGGCGCACGATGTCCGCACCGCCGAGGCTCATCCCCCCGATCGTCTGGACGATCTGCATGACCTGTTCCTGGTAGACGATGACTCCGTAGGTGGGCTTGAGGATCGGCTCCATCGCCGGGAAGGTGTAGCTGATCGCCTGGCGGCCGTGTTTGCGCTCGATAAAGTCATCGAGCATCCCCGATTCCATCGGCCCCGGACGATACAGCGCCAGTACCGCGATCAAATCCTCGAACGAGCTGGGTTTGAGCCGTTTGTTCAGATCCTGCATCCCCGAACTCTCGATCTGGAACATCCCGATCGTCTCCCCGCTCTGGATCGTCTCGTAGACCTTGGGGTCGTTCTCGTCGATCTCGTGCCAGTTGATCGTCTTACCGTAGCGTTTCTGGATCAGTTTGATCGCGTTGTCGATGACGTCGAGGGTTTTGAGGCCGAGGAAGTCGAATTTGATCAGATCAACGTCTTCGAGGTAGTTGAGCGAATACTGGGTGACGAACGTCTCCTCCCCCGAGGGTTTGTAGATCGGGGTTTTCTTCCACAGCGGTTCGTTGCTGATGACGACCCCCGCCGCGTGCATCCCGGCGTTGCGTTTCAACCCTTCGAGCTTTTTGGAGAACTCCCACACCCGCGCCGCCTGCTGATCATTTTCGATCAGTTCGGCGATTTTCGGCTCTTTCTGGAACGCACCGGGTTTGAATTCTCCCCCTTTGGTCTTGCCGTTCAGGGTGATTCCCAGCTCGTCGGGGACAAGTTTGGCCATCATATCCGCCTGCGAGAGGGGCATGTCGAGGACGCGGGCGACGTCACGGATCACCCCTTTCGCCAGGAGCGAGCCGAACGTGATGATCTGCGCCACCTGCTCGCGCCCATATTTGCGCACGACGTAATCGATGATCTCGCCGCGGCGCGCCTGCATGAAGTCCATATCGATATCGGGCATCGATACCCGTTCCGGGTTGAGGAAACGTTCGAAGAGGAGGTCGTACTTCATCGGGTCGATGTCGGTGATCTCGAGGGCGTAGGCGACGAGGCTTCCCGCCGCCGATCCCCGTCCGGGTCCGACGGCGATCCCCATTTTCTTCGCTTCGCGGACGAAGTCCCAGACGATGAGCATATAGCCGGGGAATTTCATCTGGTTGATCACGTTCATCTCGAATTCGAGTCGGTCGCGGTACTCCGCATGGCGCTCGGGTGGCACGTGTTTGAGCCGCGCTTCCAGACCCAGACGGCAGCAGTGGATGAAATACTCGGCGTCGTTCTTGTCGGCCGCGGAGCGCCGTTTTTTCGGCTCGACGCTCTCATCATCGCTCATATTGTCGATGTTCAACCCCTCGGCCTGTGCATACTCTTGCGTAAATTTGAAGTTCGGCGGCGTCGGGTTCCCAAGTTTCAGCTCCAGCTGGCATTTGTCGACGATCTCCTGCGTGTGGTAGAGCGCTTCGGGGATGTCGGCGAAGAGTCTGGCCATCTCCTCGGGGGATTTGATGTAAAACTCGTGGACCGAGTGACGCATCCTCTTGGGGTCGTCGTAGAGTTTATTCATTCCGATACACATGAACGCTTCATGGTACTGCGCATCATCGGGGAAGGTGTAGTGGGTGTCGTTCGTCGCGACGAGCTTGATCCCCGTCTCACGTGAGAGGCGGATCACCGGCTCGTCGATGAAGAGCTGGTCGCTGATCCCGTGGCGCATGATCTCCATGTAAAAATCGTCGCCGAAGATGTCGCGGTACTCCAGCGCGATCCGCTTGGCCTCCTCGTAGCCCCCCGCCCCGTTTTTGACGTTACGTTCGCTGTTGGTGTTGAGATGCCAGTTGACCTCCCCCTGCAGACACGCCGAGGTGCAGATGATCCCCTCGGAGTTTTCGCGCAGGAGCTGTTTGTTGATACGGGGGAAGTAGTAGAAGCCGTCGATGTAGGCTTTGGAGGAGAGATACATCAGGTTTTTGTAACCGGTCTCATTTTTGGCGAAGAGACAGACGTGGAACCGCTGCTTGACGCTTTTGTCTCCCAACTCCTCGCCGTTGTGGATGTAGGCTTCCATCCCGATGATCGGTTTGAGCCCCGCTCCGCGCATCTGGTGGTAAAAATCGATCGCCCCGAACATGTTGCCGTGATCCGTCATCGCGACCGACGTCATCCCCAGCTCCTTCACCCGGCTGGCCAGCGCCGAGATTTTGTTCGCACCGTCAAGCAAAGAGTACTCGGTATGGAGGTGCAAATGGGTAAAGGGTGGGATGCTCATCAAAAAAACCTTCTAGTCAAATCTAAAAGGATTATAATC
>JAFGUJ010000202.1 GCA_016938595.1 Campylobacterales bacterium
GGGAAGACGGGTGCTTCATACAAATCTTCGGGTGCCTCCGGAATCGGTTCAAACTCGATTTCGCCGTATTCGGGAATGTCAAGTGTGCCGGGTTCGCTAAGGGGCGTCGGTGTTAGGTATCCGTAGTCGGGAAGAGCGGACGGTGCGGGTTCCAAAGAGGAAGGGGCAACAACTTCCGGGGCCGGTTTGGATTCCGGCGGCACTCTGGGAGCCGCACTGGAAGGACGAGAAGGGATATCTTCACCGCTGATCGGCACGACGTGCAACATATCGATCATGTAACCATGTTTGGCAGGTTCGGCGCACAGGTAGAGATTGTGTACCTGAAGTGTGCACGAAAAGGTGCGCCCGTTGGCATGAACAATCGCCGAACTGGCATCCGAATCGGCATGCAGCAGGAAATTGATCCAGCCGAAGTTTTTAAAGTTATGGATATAACCGGGCTCTTTGGCAAAAAGATCGGCAACATCGCTGCATACGTCCAGCAGCTGTTCGAGCGAATCGTAATTTAAAAGTTTCAGGCCATCTTCGTCGATGCCGATAAACTCCTGATCATGGTTATAAAATAGCACGTATTTCCCCTTATTGTTCTTGCTCTAGCATTTTGGCATACAATGCGGCGGTCTCTTCGATGTTCTTTCGCGAAGCCGGTTTTCGGGCCGCCATATACCCTTTCAAAACGCCGTTTTCGTCATATGACGGGGTCACTTCGGTATCCACCCAGTAGTATTTGCCGTCCTTGCGGAGATTTTTGACCAATCCGTGCCACAAAGTACCCGATTGAATCGTTTTCCACATCTGTTCGAATGCCGCTTTGGGCATGTCGGGATGACGGATGATATTATGGGGTTCACCGACCAGCTCGTCGATGCTATAGCCTGAAATTTCGCAAAATTTCCGATTGGCAAACGTGATCACCCCTTTGGGATCGGTTTCACTGACGATTGCACGTCCTTCAAATAGATACTCTTCATCGACGGGAATAGGTTTTTCCATCATTTGACCCCCAATTACTAAAAAACTGCTGAAAACATAATCTGTGGAATATGGCATAAACTCCATAAAAGATTACTTAGAGAGAGCCTCCCTGTAGAAATTTTGGATATTTTTCGCATCTTTTTCTCCGACAAGGTCACGAAGGGTCTCAAAATCGCTTCGTGCAATCGCTTCGAAGGTTCCGAAATATTCAATTAACTTATGAATTTTCGGCTGGCTGATCCCCTGCACGTTCAGCAGTTTCGATGCGCGGTCATTTTTGAGTTTTGTTTTTTTGTGGAAGGTGATCGCGCTGCGGTGGGCTTCATCCCGAAGCATCTGAAGGAACTGGAGCCGTTTGTCCGAACTATCCAGACGAAGGGTCTGCTGCGCGGTATGGAGGATGTCTCGTGCCGATCCTTTGGCGCGGTGGGCTTTTGCGTCGATTTTTTCCTTGCTGATTGCGACAACGTCCAGATGGATCCCCGCCGAGGCGAGGAGGTCAAGCGCCAAAGAGCGGAGCGTCTCTCCGCCGTCGAGCACCCATAGATCGGGTGGGGGATTGTTGCAAAATCCCGCGATCCGCCGTGTGAGCATTTCTCTCATCTGTCCGTATTCGTCCCGCTCGTGGAGATGATAGGTTCGGTAGCCGCTTTTGTCAAACGCGCCGTTGTCATAGACGATCATCGCTCCGACCGTTGCTGCGCCGCCGTGGTGGGAGTTGTCGAAGACTTCGATCCGCTGCGGCAGAGACTCCAGCTCCAAAAGCTCTTTCAGTTGATGCAGCAGCTCTTCTTTGGAAGGTTTCGGGGTTCGCAGCAGCTCGCGGGCATTGGCGAGGGCCAGCTCGATCAGCTCTTTTTTATTTCCCCGCTGCGGGATTTCTATGAGAGCTTTTTTTTCAAACAGGAGACTCAGGTGTTCGGTGACCCATTCGCGCGATTCGAAAGGATGAGCCACGAGAATGGGTGCGACAATGGGAGGCTTTTCGTTGCCGTAAAACCCCATGAGAGTCCTCTCGTACACTTCATCGAGGGAAAAATAGGGAGTGATGGGGACAAAATCATGGGTACCTGAAACGACCCGTCCCTCCCGAATGAACAAACGGACGATACAGCCGCGTGTTTCGTCCGTTTCGATCGCGAACACATCGTAATTGTCGCGCGAGGCGAGGTCGATTTGGGAAGTAACCTCGCTTTTGGTTATCCGTTCGATCCGGTCGCGCAATACGAGCGCTTCTTCAAAACGCAGATTTTCGGCGTAGAACTCCATTTTCGCCTCGAGCTGTTTGATCAGTTTGCGTTTGTGGGTGATCCATTCGATCCCCTGCGTGACGAAGGGCATGTAGGTGTCGCGCGGAACAGGGAATTCGCAGGGGGCCAGGCACTGCTGCATCTGGTAAAAAAGGCACGCACGTTTGCCCTTGAGGCAGCTTTTTTTCTGGACCAGTTTGAGCAGTTCGTAGAGCGAATCGAGGATGTCGCGGGCTCCGACGGAAAAAGGGCCGAAGTAGCGGACCGATTTCCCACGGATGATTTTGCGGGTCAGTTCGAAACGGGGATAGGGATCGTCCAGGTCGACGTAGAGGTAAGGGTAGGTCTTGTCGTCGCGCAGAAGGATGTTGTATTTGGGTTTGAGCTGCTTGATCAGCGAGTTTTCGAGGATCAGGGCGTCGTGTTCGTTTTCCACGATGATGTAGTGGAGACTGACGGTTTCCGCGAGCATTTTTTGGATGCGAAGCGACAAGGTTGCTTTGGGAGAGAGCGTTGGGGTCAGATTGAAATAGCTTTTGACCCGCTTGGAGAGGTTTTTGGCTTTGCCGATATAGAGTATCCGCCCTTTTTCGTCAAGGTACTGATAAATCCCCGCCTGATGAGGAAGCGAGCGAATCTGATCGATCATCGTAATCACTTAATCAATAATTTATTGAAGCTATTATACCATCCGAACAGAGAAACATTAAAGAGAAAAACGCTTTGAGAGCGTGCGTCGACAGAGATTGATCTTGCCTCGCAGAGGAAAAAATATGATGAAAAAAGTGACGGCCGTTTTGAGCGTTGCCGCATTGCTGACACTGCTGGGCGGTTGCGGCTACAAAGCACCTCCGTATTATGAAAAAGACTCCAAGGCGGAGGGCTCCTCCGTTGCGTTATGATGTGGTGATTATCGGATCGGGGATAGCGGGACTGTATACGGCGATTGCTTTGCCTAAAACCTTAAAAGTGCTTGTCATTAACAAATCGCATCCGTGGGAGTGCAATACCTATTATGCCCAGGGCGGCGTGACGACGGCATACGATGAAGCCGATATCCCGTTGCACGTTCAGGATACGCTCGAAGCGGGAGCGGGGATGTGCAACGCCGATGCCGTCCGGCTGATGAGCGAAAATTCGCGTCAGGTGGTTGCGGATCTGCTCAAGCGGGGATTTTCATTTGACAAGGACGAGGAGGGAAATCTCCTTTACACGAAAGAAGCGGCCCATTCGCGCAGTCGGATTCTTCATGCCGGTGGCGATGCGACAGGGAGACATCTGCACTTTTTCCTCCTTCAGCAAAATCCCCATCCGATGCTGAGCGATGCGACGGTGGTCGACTTGCTGATCGAGAACGGCCAGTGCTGCGGAGTCGAGGTGCTCAGCGACAACAAACGCCGGATCGTGTTAGCCGACAATGTCGTCATCGCCAGCGGCGGGGTGGGATCGCTGTACGAATTTCATACGAACGCTTCTACGATCAGCGGTGATATCCACGGCATCTGTCTGGAAAAAGGGATCGCCCTGGAGTCGATGGAGATGATGCAGTTTCATCCGACGGTGTTCGTCGCGAATACGTGGGCGAGAAAGATGCTCCTTACCGAAGCGCTGCGCGGAGAAGGGGCTCATGTTGTGGATGAAAACGGTTACCGCTTTTTGTTCGAATACGACCCCAGGGGGGAACTGGCACCCCGCGACATCGTAAGCCGTGCGATTTTCGATTACAAACAGCGCAGCGGAAAGCAGGTCTACCTCTCCTGCGAACATTTCGATCCGGAGTATTTCAAAGAGCGTTTCCCCAATATCTACAAGGGGTTGTACGATCTGGGATTCCATCTCCCCAAAGACCGCGTTCCGATTTCACCGGCCTTCCATTATGCCGTGGGGGGGATCAAGACCGGCCTGGACGGAAGCATTCCGGGGGTTGAAGGGCTCTACGCGGTCGGCGAAGCGGCATCGACCGGTGTCCACGGGGCCAACCGTCTGGCGAGCAATTCACTGCTGGAGGGGCTTGTTTTCGCCCAAAAAACAGCCGAATCGATTTTGA
>JAFGUJ010000038.1 GCA_016938595.1 Campylobacterales bacterium
CTTTACGGCATGCTCCACGCCCCGGGGCGTTCCCTTCCTGCCGCAGGATTTTTCATCGGACTGCTGTGGTGTTACTGGATCGGATTCAGCTTCCAGTACTACGGGCTCGGATGGGCGAGAGAACTCGTTGCGCTTGGATTTGGGATTGTCTACCTCCTCTTTTTCGGGGTACTTGGGCTGACCTCACGCCCCCTGATCCGCGCAGCACTCCTGTTCGGATTGACGTTTGTGTGGCCGATGGATTTCAACTGGATGCAGCCCGAACTTGTTTTCGTCGAAAGCTATATCGGAATCCAGAAATGGCAGTTTGCCCTCGTCCTAGCTGCCCTTGCCCTGGCCGGTTGGTTCAAAGGGTGGAAAAAGTTTCTCCCCCTGCTGCTGGTCTTTGCCGCCGTTCAGCCCCGGTACGCCCCGCCGCCGCTCCCGGATCTCAAAATCAAACTCGTCTCTACCGACATCCCCCAGGATTTCAAATGGCAGTCCGAACAGCTCGCCTCCACCGTTCGGGACAATTTCGCCGCCATCGACGATGCCATCCGTGAGGATTACGATCTCGTCGTCCTCCCCGAATCGGCGTTTCCCCTCTACCTGAACCATTACCCGGAACTTCTGTCGATGCTGCAGGAGCGTTCCCACCGGATCGCGATCCTCACCGGAACACTGCATGAAGAGAACGGCCTCAACTACAACGTATCCTACTTTTTCGACAGCGGTGCCGTTACCGTCGCCAAAAAAACGATTCTTGTCCCGTTCGGCGAGTATATCCCCCTCCCCGCCTTTTTACGCGGGTGGGTCAACCGGGAAATTTTCGGAGGAGGGGCCGATTTTGTCACCGCCGAGCATCCGACCGATTTCACGGTAAACGGGGTGAATTTCCGCAATGCGATCTGCTACGAAGCCACCCGTGCGGAACTCTATACCCCCGAAGCACGCTATCTTATCGCGATCAGCAATAACGGCTGGTTCAAACCCTCGATCGAACCGACGCTTCAGAACCTGCTGATCCGTTTTTATGCCCGTAAAAACCACACCGTCGTTTTTCATGCGGCAAACGGTGGGGGAAGCGGTATAGTCTATTAATCCTATCTAGTTACTATGGTTTGTAAGGATTTTGGAAAATTTGCTATTATAATGTGAAAAAAAAAGCGGGACAGTAATTATGAAGATAGCGGCCAACATCACCGAACTGATCGGCAACACCCCTTTGGTACGGCTCAACACCATTTCCGAGGAGAGCGGCGCCACGGTTTTGGGAAAATGCGAATTTATGAACCCTACCAGTTCGGTCAAAGACCGGATCGGATACAACATGATCAAAACGGCGATGGATGAGGGGAAAATCAATCACGAGACGCTCATCGTCGAGCCCACCAGCGGCAATACGGGGATCGCCCTCGCTTCGATCTGCGCAGCGCTGGGGCTCCGTCTCACCCTGACGATGCCCGAATCGATGAGCATCGAACGACGCAATCTTCTGATCGCCCTGGGCGCCAACCTCGTCCTCACCCCCGCCGCACTGGGGATGAAAGGGGCCATCGATGAGGCCGAACGCCTCGTCGCCTCCACCCCCAACAGCATCATTCTGCAGCAGTTTGCGAACCCGGCCAATCCCGCCGTCCATCGTGTGACGACGGCGCAGGAGATTCTACGCGACACCGACGCCCAGGTGGACATCTTCGTTGCCGCCGTCGGGACGGGAGGGACCATCACGGGAACCGGCGAAGCGTTGCGCGAAGCGCTCCCGAACATCCAGATCATCGCCGTCGAGCCCAAAGACTCCCCGGTCCTCTCCGGCGGAAGACCCGGCCCCCACAAGATACAGGGGATCGGGGCAGGCTTCGTCCCCGAGGTGCTCAATACCGCCCTCTACCACGAGGTATTTCAGGTGAGCAACGAAGAGGCGATCGCCGCTGCCAAAGCACTTGCCAAAAATGAAGGGCTTTTGGTCGGTATCTCCGCCGGAGCCAACGTCCATGCCGCTTCGATCATCGCCTCGCGCCCCGAAAACCGCGGCAAAATGATTGTGACGATCCTGTGCGATACGGCCGAGCGCTACCTCTCCACGCCGCTCTTCGACGCCTGATCGTGCTGCTGGAGACCCTGCGGTGCGAAGGGGGAACTCCCCTGTTCCTCTCCTATCACCAACAGCGCCTCGACGAGGCATGCCGCTCACTGGGTATGGCCCAAACCTACAACCTGCAGGAACTGATCATCCCGCCGGGCAACGGGCTTTACCGATGCCGTTTTCTGTACAGTGAGCAACACCACCGGATTGAGTTTCATCCCCTCTCCCCCAGAGTGATCGCGTCGCTGAAACTCGTTCATGCCGATTACCTCCACTATCCCCATAAATTCAGCGACCGCCGGGAACTCGACCGCCTCTTCGAACAGCGCGGCGAGTGCGACGAGGTCCTGATCGTTCGAAACGGCTTTCTGACCGATACGACGATCGCAAACGTCGCCCTGATGATCGGAGGAAGATGGGTAACCCCCGATCAGCCGCTGCTGGGGGGGACCACCCGCGCCCGACTGATCGACGAGGGATTCCTCCATCCGGAACCGCTGAGCCTTGATGACATCGCCAAAGCGTCCCGCATCGCCGTCATGAACGCCATCATGGGGTTTGTTGAAGTGGAAAATGGTATAATTATTTAAAATCGGAACCTATGTCTCATTCGAGGCAGAATCTTACACAACAGGTCTGTCATAATGCTATTTGATATCATCAAAAGTCCCTCTTTCGCCCGTCTGATGGAAAACCACGTTCGGGACATGCTCATCTATCTGTTTGAAAACGAACAGAACTTCGGCATATTGTGCAAAATTGAGCATATTGCTTTCGACCCTCCGCTCCCCCAGCATATCCGCGACGAATTTCGGGCCATGACCCTCTTTTATCTGGCGGGATACACTTTCGAAAGCGCCCGGATCGATCAGGATATTTTGATTTTTGAAGCGGGCTTCGGTCAGGAAAACATCGGCAGTTTCGTCAGCGTCCCGCTCCTCTCCATCGTGCAGATCATCATCGATGACACTCCGGCGTTTGTCAACCTGGCCCTTCCTTCAGAGCAGCAGAGTGTTGTAACAAATGTCGAAAAAAGCGAAGGGGTTCAGAATTCGATGAGCGCCCTGCTCGCCAATCCCGAAAATCAGAAGTTTTTGAAAAAAAAGTAAAATGAGTTATTGCTCCGCATCCGGAAGATGCGGCTGGCTTGAGGATCAAGATTGTTAAAGTTTTAATCCGAGCAGATAGGTAACGACGTTGTCGATGAAGGCATCGTGCTTGCGCTCTTTGCTGTAAGCGATGTAGAATTTGCGCTTGATCTTGTAGTTTTTGATACGCGCTTCATAGAGTTTCCCCTCTTCCACCTCATCAGCGATCACGTGACGCGAAATGACCGACACGACGGGGCGGGCAGCCTCTTTTGGCGAGCGCATGACCGTCTCTTTAATCGCCGTAGAACTCGCAACGACCCCGATGACGCTGAAGCTTGAGCACTCTACACCGATCTCTTCAAATACTTCCGAAGTGAGCTTGCGGGTGTGGGAGTTCTCGTCCCGGCAGATCCAGTCGAACTTGTACATATCCTCTTTGCGCAGCTGTTTGGGGATCGGCTGATTCGAGAAAATCACCAGCTCGTCTTCTTCCCATTCGCGGTAGATGAGCCCCTCGCGGAATACAGGAGACTCGATAAGGGCAATGTCGATTTTTTTGTCGAGGAGCTGATCGATGATCTCTTCGGAGAGGGCGACCCGGATATGTACTTCGTTGTGGATCTTGTCTTTGAGCTGCCCAAGGTACGAGGGGAGAACGTAGTTCCCGATCGCGTACGACGCTCCGACGATAAACGTAAACTCTTTGTTGATGATTTTCAGAAGCTCTTTTTCGCTCGACTGGATCGCTTTTTCAAGCTTTGTCGCGATGCGAAAAAGGTCTTCCCCCTCTTTGGTCAGTTTAATCCCGTTCTTTTTACGCTCGACTATCCGCGTATCGAGATAATCTTCGATAAATTTGATCTGCTGCGTAACCGCCGGCTGCGAAATGCCGAGTTTGGCCGATGCTTTTGAAAAACTTTTTTCCCT
Organism: Campylobacterales bacterium; assembly: GCA_016938595.1. Lineage (GTDB taxonomy): Bacteria > Campylobacterota > Campylobacteria > Campylobacterales > Sulfurimonadaceae > Sulfuricurvum. Next base: position 4,084 of record JAFGUJ010000038.1, read on the forward strand.
GACAACCGTCAGAAAAGTCATGAGCTTTGCAAAATCTTTTAACATAATAATTCCCATAAGTTGAATGAATAAGAGTATTATAACTCAATATTATAACCAATGCAAGAGGTTGAAATCAATTTTTCTCCCCCTTCCGCAGCAAACACTCAAAAAATAGGAAATTTGGGCTATAATTAAAATAACTTAACCTACAAAAGGCGGCAGGTGCATGGAGAAAATTCTCGCAGATCTGAATGAAGCGCAGCGCAGCGCAGTAGAGCGGATCGACGGCCCATTGTTGATTTTGGCCGGTGCGGGAAGCGGAAAAACCAAAACAATCACTTCCCGTCTGGCCTATCTGCTCGATGCCGTTGGGATTCCGGCCGCCAACACCCTCACCCTCACCTTTACCAACAAAGCGGCCAAGGAGATGCGCGAGAGGGCGATGAACCTTATCAGCCAGAATGCCTACCCTCCGCTGCTGTGTACGTTCCACAAATTCGGGCTGCTGTTTTTGAAATTCCACATCCACCTGCTGGGGCGGCAGAACAACTTCGTCGTCATCGATACCGACGACAAAAAAAAGATCATCAAAAAAATCAATGCCGACCTCCCGACAGCACTCATCGCCAGCGAAATCTCCCGTTACAAGAACTCCCTTATCGATCCTGCCGAAGCGTACGCACAGGCCGAACTGACCAATTACAAACACATCGCCAAGATTTACGAAGAGTACGAGGGATATCTTCTGGAAAACAACCTCGTCGATTTTGACGATCTGCTGTGCCTCACCTTCCGCCTTCTTGATGATCATCCCGACCTGTGCCGCGAAACGAGCGAAAAATACCGCTACATCATGATCGACGAGTATCAGGACACCAATGAACTGCAGCTGCGGCTGCTCCAGAAGCTCTGTACGACCCACAACAACCTCTGCGTCGTCGGGGACGACGACCAGAGCATCTACGGATGGCGGGGAGCGCATGTGCGCAACATCCTCGAATTCGACCAGGATTTCGAGGAGGCCCACGTCGTCAAACTCGAGCACAACTACCGCTCGACCCAGCCGATCCTCACCGTCGCCAACGCCCTGATCGAACACAACCGTTCCCGTCTCGGCAAAACCCTCATTGCCACCAAAAGCGGAGGGGAAGAGGTACAGACGATCACGTCGCATGACGAAAATGAAGAGGCCCAGAAAATCGCCAAAGCGATCAAAGCCCTCATCACCGCCGGAGCCCGCCCCAACGAAATCGCCGTGCTCTACCGGATCAATGCCCTGAGCCGTTCGCTGGAGGAGGGGCTCAACCGCGCCGGGATCGCCTACAAGCTCGTGGGCGGGCTGCGTTTCTACGACCGCGCCGAGATCAAGGATCTCATCAGCTACCTGCGCGTCATCACTAACGTTCACGACAACTTCTCGCTGAAGCGGATCATCAACAAACCCAAACGGGGGCTGGGCAAAGCGACGATCGACAAGATCGAGCTCTCGGCACTCGCCGCAGGAAAATCGATGTTCGAGCTGATTGCAACGATGAGCGACGCCGAACTCGAGTCCCTGGTACGGAAAAAAAGCGCGGGGGAACTGCGCGAATTTGTTGCCGAGATCAACGAACTGCGCACCGTGGCCGACGAGGCGATCTACCGCTTCATCGACCTGCTCGAAGAGCGGTTCAAGATCAAGGAGACCCTCAAAGGGCTACCCGACGAAGCCGACAAAATCTCCAACGTCGACGAGTTTTACGGTCTTTTCCGTGACTACGTCAAACAAAATCCCGACGCGGCCTTGGCGGAGTTTCTCAACGACATCACGCTGCAGAGCGACCAGGATCAGGTGGAGGGGGAGAGCATCTACATCATGAGCATCCACGCCTCCAAGGGGCTGGAATTCGAGCATCTCTTTGTCATCGGGATGGAAGAGGGATTCCTCCCCCTCATCGGGGACGGAAGCGACCTCGAGGAGGAGCGGCGCCTTGGGTACGTCGCCTTTACCCGGGCCAAGAGCTCCCTCACCCTCTCCAGCGTCAACAGCCGCTTTTACAAAGGGCGCCGTACCGAGCTGCAGCGGAGCCGTTTCATCAACGAAGCGGGGCTGTGCGAAGGGTCATTGATCCTCGAAAAGAACACCTCCTACAAAAAAGGGGATCTCATCCGCCACAAAATCTTCGGGGCCGGCCGTGTCGAAGGGGTGAGCAAATCGGGCAGAGAGTTCAAACTCCTGATCAATTTCGGCGGGAACAAACGCGAAATACTCGCCTCGTTCGTGGAGAAGCTCTAGAGTGAACCGCCTTTTCGTCGCCTACAAACCTGCCGGCCTCAGCTCCAACCAGCTCCTCTCCCGCCTCAAACGCAAATACGGGGTGAAAAAAGCGGGCTATTCTGGAACCCTCGATCCGTTTGCCAAGGGAGTTCTCATCGTTGCGCTGGGAAATCACGGCCGGCTGTTCCGGTTTTTGAATAAAACTCCCAAGCGCTACCGTGCCACTCTCTGGCTGGGCGCCTACTCCCCCACTCTGGACATCGAGCAGATCGAACAGATCGATGCCGTCCCCGAGGTTTCGGAACATCGCCTCCGAGAAATCCTCTCCTCGCTGGAGGGGGAGCTCACCTACCTCCCTCCCAAATACAGCGCCAAACGGCTGAACGGAAAGCGGGCCTATGAGCTGGCCCGCGCAGGGATCGATGTGGAGCTCAAAAAAATCACATCGACCATCCATGAACTGAAGCTGATCCACTACTGCCATCCTTTCGTCACGTTCGAAGCGACCGTGTCGGAAGGAACCTACATCCGCTCCCTGGGAGAAATGATTGCCGAAGCGCTTGGAACCGAAGGCTCACTCAGCGCGCTGGAGCGGCTGAACGAGGGGCAGTTTGTCTATGAAAACGAAAAAGCGCTCGACGTCAAAACCTCCCTTGCCCTTCCCAAAAACCGCTATAATGGCTCATTGGAAACGATTCTTCTGGGGCAGCCGCTCAGACGCGAAGATTTCGATCTTCGAGATGAGGGGAGCTACTGGATCGATAACGGTGAGACGATCACCATCCTCTCGATCGACGATGAGGGGGTCCACTATATTCTGAACAAGGTTGAAGCATGCTGATCCTCTCCCGCAAGCCCGACGAATCGATCATTATCGCCGATACGATCACCGTCAAAGTCGTCTCGATCGACAAAGGGGTCGTCAAGCTGGGGATCGACGCCCCCCACAACATCCGGGTACTGCGCAGCGAACTGATCCGCGCCGTCGAAGACGCCAACAAAGAGGCCTCGGCCGGGAGCGGTGATACGTCGCTGCTGCAGCAACTGGTGCACAAACTCAAACTATGATCCGCTATTCCGCCTACGCCAAAGTCAACGTCTTTCTCAAAATCACCGGAAAACAGGGGGAATACCATACCCTCAGTTCCCGTTTCATGCGGGTCAATACCCTCTTCGACACGCTGTGGTTCGAGCCCAAAACCACGCCGGAATTCGAAATACGGGGGAGCTTCGACTGCGACGTCCGCTCCAACACCATCTACAAGGCGTACAAATACCTTCTCGCCGCCACCCGTTCCGAGAAACTCTCTGATTTCATGGAGACCCATGCCGTATGCGTCGACAAAAAAATCCCCTCTTTCGCCGGTCTGGGAGGAGGAAGCTCGGATGCCGCGACTTTTTTGCGGATGTGCAATGAGGAGCTTGAACTGGGATTGAGCCTGGAGGAACTGGCAGACATCGGTGCCAACGTCGGGGCCGACGTCCCGTTTTTCGTCTACGGCTACCCCAGCGCGAATGTCCGCGGGATCGGAGAGATCGTCGAACCGTTCGATGAGCCCCTGATCGGTTTCGAGGTCGTCACCCCGCCCCTGCAGATCAGCAACCCCGCGGTGTACCGCTACTACCGCGACCGTCTGTACGCCCCGATCAGCGCAGAGGAGGCCTCAAGACTCGAAGCGACTCCCTCGCGCGAGATCCTCGCATCCCTTACCCCCGAAGAGGCCAACGACCTCTACCGCGCTGCCCTGGGATGTTACCCCGAACTGGAGAAAAGAGAGGGGTGGTTTTTCTCGGGAAGCGGGAGCAGTTTTTTCCGCCTCCGAGATAATCCCTAATCGCGCTCCGCGTTGCGGTTCAGATAGACCATCACACCCGCGAACACGATAAGGACACCGAACGTCACAAGCCAGACAAACATATCCGCCCCTCCGACGCTCTCGACTAACGCGGCAAAACCTTCCGGCTCTTTCGTTTCCATTTCTCCTCCTGGCTATCATCAAACCATTGTACAGAAAAAGGGTTTAACGGGGCAACATACGCTATCATTTCACTATCACACATTCGAGGAAGCAGCGTGGGCGAAACGATAGCCACCAACAAAAAAGCGTTTTTCGACTACCACATCGAGGAGAAGTTCGAAGCGGGTATTGAACTGATGGGGAGCGAGGTCAAGGCGATCCGTGCCGGACGGGTCAACCTCAAAGACGGCTTTATCAAGATTGTCAAAGGGGAGGCCTTCGTCTTCAACGTCCACATCGGCTACCTGGAGACGACCCACCGCCACTACGGGCATGAAGAGCGCCGAAGCCGCAAGCTCCTCCTCCACAAACGCCAGATCGAGAAAATGCTCACCGCGGTCGAAAAGGAAGGGTTCACCCTCGTTCCGCTGAGCCTCTATTTTAACGACCGCAACCTCGCCAAGATGCAGGTCGCGATCGTGAAGGGAAAAAAGCTCTACGACAAACGCGAAGACCTGAAAGAGAAAAGCATCAAGCGGGACATCGAACGGGCCTTGAAAGGCGAATAAAAGGGATACCATGACCATCGACGGCATCGTTCTGCACGATCTTCACCTCGAAGATCTCCAAAATCCTCTCCATCCCTCGAGCTATGAAGAGCACGAGGATTACCGCATCCTCATCCTCTCCCTTCCCGAAAAACTCAAGCGCAAACCCCACGTCCACGCCTACGGATTCATCATTGCCGATGCGACAATCTACTTCTATGATCCCGCCATCGGAGAGCTGACGCCGCTGGACGAAGGGCTGGGAGGGATGTACCGGCTGCTGGATGAAAAGATCGATCCCATCATGGCCGAGATCGAAACGGTATCGGAAAAAATCATCCTCCTTGAAGAAGATCTGTACAAAAAAATATCCCGGACCTTCATGAACCGATGGCACGACCTCAAAAAAGAGCTGTCACGTTCAGAGAGGGTACTGCGCAAAGCAGTTGATGTACTGGATCGGTTCATCTCCAAAACAAAAGAGACGGAACGCTTTCCCCTCAACGAATTCAGCGACGTCCACGAACACCTGGAGCGCACCCTCCGCTCGGTGAGCGCGGCGAATGAACAACTCGACAATCTCTACCACTATTACAATCTCCGTTCCTCCGACCGCCTCAACCGGAGCATCTATCTCCTCACCGTCATCTCCGTCATCTTTTTGCCCCTGAACCTCGTCGTCGGCTTCTTCGGTATGAATACGGGTGGACTTCCGTTTCAGGATCATCCCGCCGGTACGGCTTACGCCTTTGTCACGATGATAGTGTTTGCTCTGTTGCTGAGCATGGGCGTCATGTGGAAAATCAGAAAAGAATAGCCGAAAAAGGATAAGGCGTTACGATAGAACCGTGCCGTGCTGAAATAAACGGGAAGAAAAAAAGAAGGAAGTGCCGCCGAAGCGGCATAAAATTATTTGCGGAGTTCTTTGATACGCGCTGCTTTACCGGCAAGATCGCGAAGATAGAACAGTTTCGCGCGGCGTACGCGACCACGGCGAAGTACTTCAATTTTCTCGAGGCTGTCACTGTAGATTGGAAAAATACGCTCGATACCGACACCGTTGGCACCGATTTTACGTACAGTGATGGTTTTGCTTACACCTTCACCGCGAGTTGAGATACATACACCCTCATAATTTTGAACGCGTGATTTGTCACCCTCTTTGATGGTTACTGCCAAACGGAGGGTGTCACCTGCGCGAAACTCAGGAACGTTTTTACCGGCGATTTGCGCTTGCTCGAAGCTAGCGATGTACTTATTTTTCATAAGATGTCCTTATTGTATGCTTTAGAAGCTGCTCGGGCCTGAAGAATTTTGTCTTGCATTCAGACAGAGCCGATTTTAGTGCATGAATTTTACTGTGATTTCCCTTTAAGTATTCTGATGGAACACTCAAATCCTCATACACAGCGGGTTTTCCAAACGATGGTGCTTCCAAAAGTGGCGTTTCAAAGCTCTCGTACTCCAGCGATTCGCTGTTTCCCAGAACCCCTTCGAGGTTGCGGACAATCGCATCGGTCATCACAAGCGAAGGAAGCTCTCCCCCCGTCAGAACATAATCACCGATACTGAATACTTCATCGGCGAATGTTTCGATGACCCGTTCGTCAATCCCCTCGTACCGGCCGCTGACGAATACGACATGCGGTTTCGTCGAGAGGCGTTTCGCATCGTTTTGGGTGAACTGTTTGCCGACGGGTGCTGCGAAAACAACATGGGCGTCATCCTCCAGCGTCCGCAGCGCGTCAAAGAGCGGCTGAGGAACCATCACCATCCCTGCACCGCCGCCGGCGGCGGTGTCGTCGACTTTGTGGTGTTTGGATGTGCTGTAATCTCTGGGATTGAGATATCCCACCTCAAACTTCCCCGATTCAATTGCCCGTTTCAGGATGGAATCCTGAAAATACCCCTCGATCAGATTGGAAAAAAGGGTAACGTAGGTAAAACGCATTACGACGCCTCGAGCAGATCACGTCCGCCTTTGACGAATATCACTTTTGCCCCGGTATCGCATTTCTCGATGAAATGGTCGATGTAAGGGATCAGAAACGTTGAGGGAAGTCCCTGGGAGACAAATGCGCCATCGGTGGCGACCAGAAGGTAATCCTGTGCACCGATCCGCTCGATTTCGCGGACGGTACCCAGAAGCGCGTCCCCCTCCCGCACACTCAAGCCGATCATGTCAAACCAGAAAAATTCCCCCTCATCCAGACCGCACCGCTCCCGCGTCGCTTCATACGTCGTAAAAAGCCTGGCGTTGGTCAGGGCCTTGGCCGCTTCGGGGGAATCGATCCCTTTGAGGCGCACGAGACCGCGTTCGGGATTGTAGCTTTGCAGGGTTACAACGGTGCCGTTTTCAAGGTTGAAGGTGGCACCGGCGACAAACTGTTCGGGGAAATCGGTAGAGAGATTGAGCTTCATCTCCCCTTTGAGGCCGACGGTTCGGCCCAAAGTGGCAACATGCAGCCAATCGCTCGGAGTGGTGTTACGAAAGCGGTTCGACATTGATACGGTAACTCTTTCCATCTTTGGCTTTGCAGCCGGAGATGACGGTTTTTATCGCACCGATCATCTTCCCTTCTTTTCCGATAAGTTTGCCGACGTCTGATTGGTTGGCGAACAAGACAATTTCGGTGACTTCATCGCCTTCATGCGTTTCCACCCGGATATCCTCTGGATAGGCGGCAATCAGCCTGGCAAATCCTGCGACGAAGTCGGCTACCATGCTTATTTACCGGTAATTTTTTTAACGCGGTCTGACATTTGAGCACCGACGCTGAGCCAGTAGTTCAAACGCTCTTCGTTGACATTGGTAGTGATAGGATCGGTCATCGGGTTATAATATCCGATCAATTCGATCCATCCGCCATCGCGGCGTTTGCGGCTGTCGGTTACCGCGATACGGTAGAAAGGTTGTTTTTTGCGTCCCATGCGGGTAAGGCGAATGACTGTTGCCATGTGTGTTTCCTTTTAGGTGTTTTTGGTTTCGCGCTAAGTAACTTTGTAGAGTGTTTTGCCCACAAAAGCAAAAGAAAAACCACAAAATCGCTTGAACGCTAAGATCAGGGCTTCGAAAAGCCCCCAGCTTAGCTTTCTCGCAAGGTTCAACGCGGAATACGCGCCCCCTGCATCTGACCCATCATGCTCTGAAGGTCTTTCATCCCCTGTTTTCCGGAGAATTTTTTCGCCATTTTCGATGCGTTTTTGAACTGCTTGAGAATCCGGTTTACCTCGACGATGGAGAGCCCCGCCCCTTTGGCCAGACGCGCTTTGCGGCTGTTGTTGAGCAGTTCGGGGTCTTCGCGCTCTTTCATCGTCATCGATGAAACGAGGGCTTTGATCTTTTTGAGCTCGCTGGAGTTTTCCAGATCGAAATCTTTCAGGGCCGAGGCCATGTTCCCCATCCCTGGGATCATTCCGATCAGGGACTTCATGCTCCCCATTTTTTTGAGGCTTTCCATCTGTTCCAAAAAGTCGTTGAAGTTGAACTCTCCTTTTTTGATCTTTTTGGTCAGCTGTTTCGCTTTTTTCTCATCGATCACCGAAGCGGTCCGCTCCGCAAGCCCTTCGATATCCCCCAGCCCCATCAGGCGGTTGACGATACGGTCTGGGAGGAAAACTTCGAGGTCTTCCATCTTTTCCCCGGCACCGATAAAGCGCAGAGGAACCTGGATCTGCGAAGCGATCCCTAAGGCAACGCCCCCTTTGGAGTCGCCGTCGTATTTGGTCAGGATGACGCCGTCGATCCCGATTTTCTCGTTGAACGTCGCGGCGGTCCGGACGGCGTCCTGACCCGCGAGGGAGTCGGCGACGTAAAAGATCTCATGGGGATTGGCGGCCGCTTTGACCTCGGCCAGCTCCGCCATCAGTTCCTCGTCGATCGCGAGCCGTCCGGCGGTATCGATCAGGACGACATCAACAAGAGCTTTTCGGGCGTGCTCCATCGCCCCTTTGACGACCTCGACAGGATTTTTCGTCGCGTCATCGGCGTAGAGCTCGACATCGATCGCTCCGCACACCTGGCGCAGCTGTTCGACCGCTGCCAGACGCTGCAGGTCGGCTGCGACGACGAGGACTTTTTTCTTCTGGCGTACTTTCAGCCAGTTGGCCAGTTTTCCGGTCGTCGTCGTTTTACCTGATCCCTGAAGACCGGCCATCAGGATAACGGTAGGGGATACGGGTGCATACACGAAGCCCGTTTTGCCGGGAACCTCGAGGAGCGCATGGAGCGACGTCCGAAGAGCCGCAAGGAACTGGTCTTTGCCGATTCCGCTTTGCTTTGTCTCGTATTCGACCGCGTCGAGAAGCTCTTTGACCACCTTGTGGTGGACATCGGCTTTCAGCAGCGCTTTTTTCAGTTCGCCGAGGGCTTTCGTCAGCGCCTTCTCGTCGTCGTGGAAACGGATCTTGCGTATGGCCGATGTAAACGATTCTGTCAGCGTGTCGAACACCAAAAACTCCTAAATTGTGACCCCAAAGGGTATAAAAAGTTTCGAATTATACTAAATTTTTACTTTATGTACACTTTGTAGTCTCTCAACTTCCAAAATGGGCGAATACCTTCGGCTCGGGCGCTTCAAACGTCTGCCCCATCAGGACCACTTTTTTGGCGTGGAGCATCACCCGCTTCGAGGGGCGGCCGCCGTAGCTTTCGTCCCCGATAATCGGGTGCTGGGCGAATTTCAGGTGGGCGCGGATCTGGTGGGTCCGTCCGTGATGGATGATGAGCTGGACTTTCGTCTTTTTCGCCGAGACTTCCAGCGGAGTCACCTCGGTGATTGCAGGCTTCCCTTTTTTGGAGACTTTCGTGTAGGCCTTGTTCCCTTTTTTCTCGGTGAAGAGGGGCTGGTCGATCACAAACGGCTCACTGACGATCCCGTCCACCCACGCGACATACTCCTTGTACACCTCGTCTTTCTTAAACGCGTTGATCGCTTTGAGACGGAACTCCTCGTTTTTCACGAGCATCAGTACGCCGCTGGTCTCGCGGTCGAGGCGGTGAAGCAGCTGCGATCCTTTGAACTGCCGCTCCACCTCATCGGAGTTCACAAACGCCGGTTTGTCGACAACGATCAGGTTCTCGTCCTCAAAAATAGGACGTATTTTTTCGATCTTTTGCACGATGAAAACCGTTTTGGGACTGATTTCGCCGCGGGCAATCATCACCTTGGAGTTCCCTACATACACGAGCCCCCGGTCGATCAGAGATTTGGCCTCCGAGTTGGAGATCCCTTCCTGTGCCGCCAATACTTTATACGCTTTTTCTTTCATTTTTCTCTCTCCATTGTTAAAAACTCTATGACTCTTTCCAGATCGATGGTCGCATTGACTACCGATGGGGGGAGGCTCTCCGCTTTGATCAGGGCGTCAGCAATCCCGTCCAGCCCGGTGAACTGCACGTGCGAAACGTATTTGAACAGCTCACGCTGCAAAAAAATCTCGTTCCCGGTAATGATTTTGCACCCGAAACGGGCCGGCTCAAGGGGGTTGTGTCCGCCGATGGGTTTGAACGCTCCCCCCATGACCGCCACATCGCTGATCGCATAGAGGTTGTTCAGTTCACCCATCGCATCCACGAGGGTGATATCCTCGCCTATCTCGCGCGATTCGCTCCAGCGGCTCATCCCCATCTGCGGCGTGACCCGTTTGATCGTTTCGGCCACTTTGCCGAAGCGTTCGGGGTGGCGCGGGACGACGAGAAGACGCGCGGAGGGGTTGTGGCAGCGGTATGCGGCGAACGCCTCCACTATCCCTTCCTCTTCCCCTTCATGGGTACTGGCCGCGACGATGAGTGTCCCCTGCGGCTTCGGATAATTTCGGCTCGCTTCGATTTTCTGCGCCAGTTTGATGTTGCCGACCACTTCGACGTTTTGGGCCCCCAGCGCGATAAATCGGGCCATATCCTCGGTGCTTTGGCAAAAAATCCGGTCACATTCGGCGAGCAGCCGACGGTAGAACCACCGCATCCGGTAATATTTAGGAAAGCTCCGGTCGCTGATCCGGGCATTGAGGGCGATGACACGCCCCCCTCGCTTGCGGGCCAGCCGGAAGAGGAGATACCAGAACTCCGCTTCAAGCACCACGACTGTTTTTGGCCGCTCTATCCAGAACCACAGCCATATCTCATAAGGCAGGTACCGCACCTGCGCGCCGTATTTGGACGCCGCCTCGTACCCCGTATGGGTAATGACGCTGATCGCGAGCCGTTTTCCGCGCAGCCGCTCGACGATCGGCGCGATCGCTTTGGCCTCGCCGAGCGAACAGACATGAAACCAGATGTCATGCGGTGCAAACGGAGAATTTTTGATCCCGAAAAACCGTGCCGGGAGTGAATCGCGATATTTTTTCTTGAAGGAAAAGAGGATCAGCGCAGGGAGGGCGGCGGCGTACAAAAACGCCGCCAGGAATGTGTACAAAAGGTCAAACAGAAATTTACGCACCGACAGCGTCAGAGGCTGGCTCTAGGTACAAAATACGTCCGCAATGCGGGCACGTTGTGATCTCTTCACCTTTGATCACATCCGCGTATACTTTATCGCTGACGGCCATATAACATCCCATGCACGCCTGGTTGCGCACGGGAACGGCTGTCGTATTTTTCGCCCAGCGGCGGATTTTCTGGTAGAACGAAAGTCCTTTTTGGTTCATTGCCGAAACGAGAGCCTGTTTTTTGGCGAAAACTTCTTTGCGCTCTTCGTCGATTTTCGCCAGCTTGACGTCAACGTCGGCTTTGACGGTAGAGAGGTTACCCTCGATCTCGACCGCTTTGGCTTCGAGTTCGTCGATCTTGCCTTGCTTGTGGTCGATCAGTTTTTCGAGGCGCTCGATCTCTTCGTTGGCGAAGGAGACCTGCTCTTTGGCGATCTCTTCTTCGAGCTGAAGCGATTTCATCTCCCGCTCGGTTTTCACCTCGGCGCTTTTTTTGCTGTTCTCTTCGAGTTTTGCGGAGAGTTCGGCAAGATGGAGTTCATTTTTCTGTTTTTTGAGCTGCTCGTCTTTGATCTCTTGTTTCAGTGCCGAAATTTCGTTGATAATCGTATTTTTGGTCGCCAAGAGCGCGTCGTACTGAAGATTCGCTTCTTCGATTTGCGGTTCAAACGCATCGATCTCTTTGTCAACCATCGAGAGTTCAATGAGTTGTTCCAAATGCTTGTTCATTATTTTCCTTTTATAACGTGCGGGTACCCTATAGATAGGTGAAGGGGTTTTTCGATGGTGAAATTATAACACTCAATCCTAATTTTTCCAAGTGCCCGCCCAAAACGTCGCCAAAATAGCGCTCGCTTTCGTAATGGCCGATATCGATCATCGAGAGCCCGAGCGCTTTCGCCTCCATCGCATCGTGGTATTTGATGTCCCCCGTCAAAAAACACTCCGCTTCGATGTTTCGCATCAGTGACGCGCCCGATCCGGTGACCAGGGCGCAGGTGCGGATATGCTCATGGCATTTCACTCCCCGTACATGGGGGAGCCCCAGCGCCGTTTTGATCCTCTCAGCAAACGTGTCGTACGCTTCGTCCACCCCCAGATAGGCGACGAACCCCTCTTTGGCGATGATGGGATATCCCAACACGGTTTGCGCGACGTAATCGTTCAGATGCGTCTGGTCAAAATTGGTGTGCATCGCGATGTTGCAGATGTTTTTCCGGATCATGGGGGCAATGATTTTGGCCGGGTACTGGTTGAACTGCAGCTGTTTGAGGCCGCCGAAGATGATGGGATGGTGGGTGATCAAAAGGGCATTTTCGGGGATCGATTCGATCAGTTCCCCGTCGATGTCGATGCTGAGGACGACCGTGGTGATCTCCTGCGAAAAGTCGCCGACCAAAAGCCCCGAATTGTCCCATCCTTCCTGCATCGCAAACGGGGAGAGGGCGTCGAGATAGGTGTAAATGTCCTGCACCGTCATTTTTCGTAGCTCCTTTTTTTCCGTTTGACCCGAACATAGATCGACTGCGAACCCGAGAGCGGGTCGGATGCTTTGAACTCAAACTCCCCAAGCCCCTCGATCAGGTCACCCAGTTTTTTGTAGCCGTAGTTGCGGGGGTCGAATTCGGGGGATTTGTTGATCAGGTTCTGTCCCACGGCCCCCAGATAAGACCATCCCGCTTCGTTGGCGGTGTCTTCGACGGCGTTGCGCACGAGCGCTACCACCGCTTTCTGGTCGTATTTGATCTTCGGTGCCGCCGCGGAAGAAGAAGGGAGGGAAGCACGTCGGAGGTTTTCGGTGTAGATAAATTTGTCGCATGCCCCGATGAACGCCTTGGGGGTTTTCTGCTCTCCGAATCCGTACACCTTGATCCCCGATTCGCGGATCCGGCTTGCCAGGCGGGTGAAATCACTGTCGCTGGAGGCGATGCAGAAACCGTCAAAATTTTTCGTGTACAGCAGGTCCATCGCATCGATGATCATCGCGCTGTCGGTCGCGTTTTTGCCCGTCGTGTAGGCAAACTGCTGGATCGGCTGGAGCCCATGTTCGAGGAGGACGTTTTTCCAGCTTTTGAGCTGGGTGTCGGTCCAGTCGCCGTAGATCCGCTTGACGCTGGCAATCCCCAGTGCGGCGATTTCGTCGAGCAATCCTTCGATGATCGAGGGCTGTGAGTTGTCGGCGTCGATCAAGACAGCCAGGCGCGGCTGATGGTCAGTCATGGTGTTTCTCCAGTTCTTCCAGGGCATCGCGCGCCGCATTCAGTTGGGGATCGAGCTCCAATGCTCGTCGATACATTGCCCGCGCCTCGTCGATTTCGTGCATGTCAGCCAGGAGATTGCCGTAGTTGTAACAGGTCAGCGCGTACGCATCGTCGATTTCAAGCGCTTTGAGATAATGGTCCTGCGCCCTCTCCAGTGCCCCTTCGGCACGGTAGAGCGACGCGATTGCATTGTGCGTCAGGTCGTCGTTTTCGTCGAGCTCCAAAGAGCGCTCGTAGAGTTCGATCGCCTCGATTCTCTCGCCCGATTTGGCCGTAACGAAAGCAAGTTTGTTCAGAATCTCCGTATTCGCTTCATCCTGAGCATACGCCTCCTGTAACAGCCGTTTTGCGCCGGGGATGTCCCCCCCTTCGTACGCGCTGTCGGCCTGGTCTACCAGCATTGCGGCTGATGGGCCCGGGTCGGGATTTTGTCTGGGGGGATTGGGAAGGACATCGTCGAGCGTTTGGACATGTCGGTAGATTTGATAGGCGAAAAAGAGTGTCGCCGCCAGCATTAAAATTTGAAATAAACTCATAGATGTTCCTCGTTTGTAACCATAAGTGTATTATAATCATGATAAACTTAACACAATCGGTAAACCATTATGCCTGCACACTTTAAAGATCCATCACTTTACATCAACCGGGAACTCTCCTGGCTGCAGTTCAACACGCGCGTTCTCAAACAGGCGCAGGACGAATCGCTCCCCCTGTTCGAGCGGCTCAAATTTCTCGCCATCTACGGAACCAACCTCGACGAATTCTACATGATCCGCGTCGCCGGCTTGAAAAAACTCTTCAGCGCCGGGGTCAACGTCTCGGGGCCCGACCGTCTCACCCCGCTGCAGCAACTCCGCGAGATCCGCGCCTATCTGCACGACGAACAAAAGGTCGTCGAACACTGCCTGCAGGGGATCATGAAGGAGCTCGAAAAAGAGGGAATCTTTTTCAAACCCTACAAGGAGCTCAGCCCCGAACAGCGCCGCTACCTCGATAAATATTTTCACGAAAACATCTATCCCGTCGTCATCCCGATCGCGATCGATGCGACCCACCCCTTTCCCCATCTGAATAATCTCGGGTTCGGGCAAATCGTCAAACTCCGCGACAAGGACGATCCTGCCGTCGAGCGCTACGGCCTGATCCGTATTCCCCGCGTCCTGCCCCGCTTCGTCGACATCAACAACCGTATTTACGTCCCGATCGGAAGCATCACCGCCGAGCATATCCAGGACCTTTTTCCCGGCTACGAGCTGATCAAGTTCGCCGCGTTCCGCGTCACCCGCAACGCCGACATCGCGATCGAAGAGGAGGAGGCCGATGACATCATGGAGATCCTCGAAGAGGGTCTCAAACTGCGAAAAAAAGGGGAACTGGTACGTCTCGAGCTGAGCGTCCATGCCGACGATGACCTCCTCAATTTTTTCAACCGCCACGCCAACGTCTACAAAGACGACATCTACCGTTTCCAGACCTACCTCAATCTCGCAAGCCTGTGGCAGGTGGTCGGGAACAAGGATTTCGCCCACCTCACCTCCCCCAGTTTCAAACCGCGCAACCTCCCCCCGCTGGGGACGGATGAGAGCCTTTACGCAACTCTGGACAAACAAGATCTCCTGATCTTCCATCCTTTCGAGAGTTTCGAGCCGGTAGTGCGGCTGATCCAGACGGCGGCAAAAGATCCCGACGTCGTATCGATCAAAATGACCCTCTATCGCTCCGGTTCCAATTCGCCGATCGTCAACGCCCTCATCAATGCCGCCGAGTCGGGCAAACAGGTGACCGTTATGGTCGAGCTCAAAGCCCGCTTCGACGAGGAAAACAACCTCCACTGGGCCAAAGCGCTTGAAAACGCGGGAGCCCACGTCATCTACGGGATCACCGGCTTCAAGGTCCACGCCAAAGCGGCCCTCGTCACCCGCCGCATCGACGGGAAACTCAAGCAGTACGCCCACATCGGCACGGGGAACTATAACCCTTCCACGGCGACGATCTATACCGACATCAGCTACCTGACCGGCAACGACGCGATCACCCACGACATGACCCGGTTTTTCCACTTCCTGACCGGTTTCAGCAAAAAAGGGAAACTCCATGAACTCTACATGGCCCCCACCCAGATAAAACCCAAAATCCTCTCCCTGATCCAGAACGAAACACGGATGGGGAGCGAGGGGGTCATCATCGCCAAAATGAATGCCCTTGTAGACGACGACATCATCAAAGCTCTCTACAAAGCTTCGCAGGCAGGGGTAAAGATCGATCTGATCATCCGGGGAATATGCTGCCTCAGACCGGGAATTCCCGGTGTCAGCGACAATATCCGCGTCGTCTCGATCATCGGAAAATATCTCGAGCATGCGCGGATCTACTATTTCAAACACTCGACGCCGCAGACCTACATCTCCAGTGCCGACTGGATGCCCCGAAACCTGCTGCGCCGTATCGAACTCCTCACCCCGATCCAGGGCGAAGAGGCGTCGGCCAAACTGATCCAGATTCTGCAGCTGCAGTGTTCGGATAATATGCTGGCCCATGAGCTGCAGACCGACGGCAGCTATCAGAAGGTCAAACACGAAGCGGGCAACGCGATCGACAGCCACAAAATTGTCGAAAACCATACCAACAAAGTCTACAGCGCGGTCAAGAAACAGACCCCGAATTTCGTACAGCAGCTCACAGCGCGGCTGTTCAAAGAGAGCTAAGAAGGAACCTGCAATATGATCAGCAATTATTTAAACTATACCCCGAAGATGAAAGAGCGGGTCTGGATCGCCCCCTCGGCGGACGTGATCGGCCGCGTCGAGATGGGCGAAGACGTCAGCATCTGGTTCGGATGCGTCGTGCGCGGCGACGTCCACCACATCAAAATCGGAGACCGAAGCAACATCCAGGATCTGAGCATGGTCCACGTCACCCACCACAAAAAGGCCGACGAGAGTGACGGACACCCTACCATCATCGGCAGCGACGTCACCGTAGGGCACCGCGTCATGCTGCACGGCTGTACGATCGAGGATGCCTGCCTGATCGGAATGAGCGCGACGATCCTCGACGGTGCGGTCATCGGCAAAGAATCGATCGTCGGCGCCGGAGCCCTCGTGACGAAGAACAAAGTGTTCCCGCCCCGTTCGCTAATCATGGGAAGCCCCGCCAAAGTCGTGCGCGAACTGAGCGAAGAAGAGGTCACCGAACTCTACGCCTCCGCCCGCCGCTATGTCAGCTTCAAAGAAAACTACCGCGCTCCCGATGCCGCACATTGACCTCGTCGTCGTTGCCGACATCCTCGGGATTATCGCGTTTGCCCTGAGCGGGTTTCTCGTCGGGGTACGCAACAACCTCGATCTGCTGGGAATCATCATCTCCGCATCCCTCACCGCGCTGGGCGGCGGGGTGGTCCGGGACGTCATCCTCGACCGTACCCCCTTTGCGTTTAACGAATACTATCCCGCCATTACCGTCATCACGACGATTTCTGTCGCCTTTGCCTTCCGCCTCTACCGCCGTGAACAGATCGAGCGCCAATGGCTCTTCGTTATCAGCGATACGATCGGCCTCGTCGCGTTCAGCATCACCGGGGCACTCCTCGCGATCGGCGCCGGCTTCAATTTTTTCGGGGTGATCATCCTGAGCTTTTTGACCGCCATCGGCGGCGGAGTCCTGCGCGACATCCTGATCAATCAGGTCCCCGCCGTTCTCGTCAGTGATTTTTACGGTTCAATCGCTCTGATCGTCTCCATCCTGCTGCTGATTTTCAGCGCCCTGATGGGGCTCTCAACCCTCACCGTCGCGTCGGTAGCACTCATCGCCATTGCTCTTCGCCTTCTGGCCTATCTCAAAGGGTGGCATCTGCCCACCCTCAAAACGGACCACCCATGAAAAAACTGAAACTCCTATTCCTTCTCCTCATCGTCGCCGGAGCGATCGACATCGGCCGCTATTTCATCTATCCCGACATCTCGGACCTTAAAGAAATGCGTCCGGTCCCTACGGCTTTCATGGAATACCGCCAAAACGAATGGGCGGAAGAAAACCGTGAAAAAATGATCCGCCATCAATGGGTCAGTTTTTCGCAGATCTCCCCCAACGTTGTCAAAGCGGTCCTGATCGCCGAAGACGACGGGTTCTGGAATCATGACGGGTTTGATATCACAGGGATGGAACAGGCCCTGGAGCGGAGCCTGAAAAAAGGGACGGTAGCGGGAGGAAGCACGATCTCTCAGCAGCTCTCCAAAAACCTCTACCTCTCCCCCAGCAAGAATCCGGTGCGTAAGATCAAAGAGGCAGTCATTACCTGGCGGATCGAGAACACCCTTTCCAAACGGCGGATCCTGGAGATTTATCTCAACGTCGCCGAATGGGGAGACGGGATTTTCGGAATCGAAGCGGCGGCCCGCCACTACTACGGCAAAAGCGCCAAGAAGCTGAGCGGCCGTGAAGCGGCGCGCCTCGCCGCCGTTCTCCCCAATCCTATCAAATACAATCCGACGGGAAGTCAGAAATACGTCAAAAACCGTGCCCGGATCATCTACAAAATCATGCAGCGCCGCGGCGTCGTCATCCCCGAATACAACGAAGTGATGACACCGCCCGCAGAAGCTGCCGTAGAAACAGTGGCAGACACAAACGAATCGAATGAAAGCGAATCGATCGGCGATCTGTTCGACTCACCGGATTCCGCAGAGTCCGGTGAGTCCGAACCTATTGAACCCCCAGCGGAGGAAGTACCTGCGGAAAGTGTTTCCGAAGAACCCGCCCTAGAGAATCCAGCCGCCCCCGAGTAGCCGTTCGCCGTCGTAAAAGACGCCGGCCTGTCCCGATGCGACACCGAAGACCGGCTCCCTGAGCTCAACCATCGCGCGATCCCCTTCGATTACGACGTGGCACGGCACGGCCGTAGTGCGGTAGCGAAGTTTGACGTCACAGTCGAATTCCCTGCGCGTGTCAAACATATTGATTTTCTCCAGGACGACACGGCGGCACTCCAGCGCTTCACGAGGCCCTACGAC
>JAFGUJ010000039.1 GCA_016938595.1 Campylobacterales bacterium
CAGCAACGGCTCGGGTACCATTTTCAAAACAAAGAGCTCCTTATTGAAGCGCTGACGCATAAAAGCTACAAACAGCCCTACAATAATGAGCGCCTCGAATTTTTGGGCGACGCGGTCCTCGATCTGATCGTCGGCGAATACCTCTACAAAAAATTCCGCGATTTCGACGAGGGGAAACTCTCCAAAATGCGTGCTTCCCTCGTCAACGAGGGGGGATTCACCCGTCTGGCCAACCACCTGAATCTGGGCGAATACATCTACCTCTCCAACGCCGAAGAGAACAACAGCGGCCGGACCAAGAGCTCGCTGCTGTCCAACGCGTTCGAGGCGCTGATGGGGGCGATCTATCTCGAATCGGGACTTGCGAAAGTCCAGGAGATCACGGTCCATCTCCTCGAAAACGTCCACGATGACATCTCTCTGGACTCCCTGTTCAAAGACTACAAGACCTCGCTGCAGGAGCTGACCCAGGCCCACTACGGCATCACTCCCGAATACCAGCTGATCGCCGCCCACGGCCCCGATCACAAGAAAGAGTTCGAGGTCGCGGTCGTGATCGACGGAAAACGCTATGCCGCTGCGCAGGGAAAAAGCAAAAAACAAGCACAGCAGGAAGCGGCGAAAATCGCCCTTGACATGTTGCACGAGGAGCTAATATGAAAAAATGGGCCCGCTGCCGAAGCGAACTTAGCATTAGTGTAGCCAATCGGGACTTTGTTCCGTTTGGCGTTAGGAAATCACTATGAACCGGTTCGGGGAACGTTTCACCATCACCACCTTCGGCGAATCGCACGGCAAGGCGATCGGCTGCGTCCTCGACGGCGTTCCGGCGGGGCTTCCCCTCGACGAGGACTACATCCAGAGTGAACTCGACCGCCGCCGCCCCGGGCAAAACGAATTCGCCACCGCCCGAAAAGAGGCGGACAAAGTCGAAATCCTCAGCGGTGTGTTCGAAGGATTGAGCACCGGAACCCCCATCATGATGGTCATCTACAACACCGACCAAAAAAGCGGCGACTACAGCAATGTCAAGGACATTTTCCGTCCCGGCCATGCCGATTTTACCTATTTTCACAAATACGGCCTGCGCGACTACCGCGGCGGCGGGCGCTCATCGGCACGTGAAACCGCCGCGCGGGTCGCCGGAGGGGCGGTCGCGAAACTGATGCTCCGGGAACTTGGGATTTCGTTTCACAGCGGCATCAGCGCCATCCACGGGATCGAAGCCGAAGCCCTAGATTTCACCTATCCCCAAAAGAGTCCCATCTATGCCCTTGACGCCAATGTCGAAGAGGCCCAAAAAGCCGCCATTCTGGAGGCCAAAAACCGCCACGACTCCGTCGGCGGGGTCGCAACCGTCAAGATTTCGGGACTTCCGATCGGTCTGGGCGAGGGGCTTTACTACAAACTCGATGCCGTGCTCGCCGAAGCGATGATGGGGATCAATGCCGTCAAAGCGGTCGAAATCGGTGAGGGGATCCGCAGCGCAGAGCTTCTGGCGTCCCAGAACAACGATCCCATCACCCCGCAGGGGTTTAAAACGAACCATTCGGGAGGGATCCTGGGGGGAATGAGCAACGGCGA
>JAFGUJ010000040.1 GCA_016938595.1 Campylobacterales bacterium
GAAAGACGGTTGGAAGTAGCCGAATCGGCGTCGTTTTTGGAGACGTCGGCCGGAAGGGAGAGGACGCTGAGCACTTCCTGCCGAGCGACGATTCCGACATCGAAATGGGTACAGTTTCTGGCGGTGATGCTGGAGATAAACGCCGCATCGATCCGCCGCATCGCGAAGTCGCGGTTGAGAGCGGAAGGGACTCCCTTGTGGTAGTGGAGGCTCTGATGAAAACGGAGCGTTCTAGCGTAGCGTTTGATGAACACGTGAAACGGCAGAAGATTTAAAAAATCGATTTTTCCGAAGATCAAAACATTTCCTCTATAACAATAAACTTCTGCCTCGCATGAGGCAAGCTTCAGAACCTTAGCGGTCAGCGCAGTCAAAGGGATTTTATTCCTTTGGCGTTCAAAAGTAAAAGGCATTATACTAATCAGAGGCTAACAAGGCTCTGTTAGTTCTCTTTTGCTATAATCAACGTTATTAAAAACCCAGAAAAAGAGGAATTGTCTATGGTGACAATCGAATTTTTAGGACCGATTCAAAAGGCTCCGCTGACGCTGGAAGCCGCCTCTCTGCGCGATGTCGCCGAAGCGCTCAAAAACGACGGCGAAATGTCCCAGTGGCTTGAGTCGTGCGCTGTTGCCGTTAACGACACCCTTGTAGCGACACTCGACACACCGCTGAAAAACGGGGATAAAGTTTCTTTGCTCCCTCCCGTGTGCGGAGGCTGATGTGCTCGAGCTTTACGACGGGGCATTGAACGTCCCCGAAATATTGACCCGCTGGTATGCCGAGGAATCGTCCAACAACTACGGGGCCTATATCCCTTTTGTCGGAACGGTACGGGAAGAAGAGGGGATTGAGGGGCTCAGTTTTGACGTTTATGAGCCGATTCTCACCTCGTGGTTCGAAGCGTGGGTCGCCAAAGCCGCGCCTCTGGGGGCAACGCTCAAAATGGCCCACAGCCGTGGTGATGTTCTGGTGCACGAATCCTCCTATATCGCCGCGGTGTTCTCTCCCAAACGGAGGGTAGCGCTCGAGACGATCGAGGCGTTCGTCGAGGATTTTAAAGCCTCCGCACCGATCTGGAAATACGATCTTAAAAACGGCCAGCGCCTCTATGCGCGCGACCGTTCGACGCCGATCGAGGGGTCAGGGCTGCTGGGGGGTAAATCGTGAGCAGGATCTCGTA
>JAFGUJ010000041.1 GCA_016938595.1 Campylobacterales bacterium
GGCATACGCTCCGGAGGGGCTGTAAATCGCCGTATTGACCCCGATCAGCCGCCCGGCGCTATCCAGCAGCGGCCCGCCCGAATTGCCAGGGTTGATCGCCGCATCGGTCTGGATCAGGTGGTGAATGGCATTTCCCTCCCTCTCCCCGATGGAACGGTCCAGCGCCGAAACGACTCCCGTGGTGAGCGTCCAGTCCAGTCCGAAGGGGTTCCCGATCGCATAGACTTTCTGCCCTACCCGCAGGTTGCGGCTCTCCCCGATGGTGATCGGTCGGGGAGGTTTGAAGGGGACGTTGATTTTCAAAACCGCCAGATCGTGTTCGGGGGCTGCCCCGACCAGCGAGACGGGATAGTCCCTCCCGTCGTTGAGCCGGACATGCGCTTCGCTCGCTCCACTGATCACGTGATAGTTCGTGACGATATGTCCCCACTCATCCCACACGAATCCCGATCCCGCCCCTCTGGGGATATTGTAAATATTGCGTGTCCACACATCCACCACCGCCTGGGCCGTGGCGATGTAGACGACCGAGTCCTTGTTCTCCTCGAAAAGGTTGATCCCCAGAACCTCCTCGTCGCACAGCCCCGCCCTGGGGGTGATGGCACGCGGCTGTGCGGGTTCGGAAAACGCTTCGGTGAGCCACCGCACCCCTTCCCATCCCAAAATAGCCGCTGCCGCGATCGATACCAGCATCAAAAACCGTCCGCTTGAGCGCTCCTGCATCACAACCCCTTTTGGATAAAATGGCACATCTAACTTTACTACGGAACAGTCAATGCGTCAATTATCGATTTTAGCCCTTTGGATGCCTCTGGCCCTTTTCGCCGCAGAACCTTCCCAGTGGGGGGAAAACGTCACGGGGGTTACGACCCGTTTTCATACCGACCGGAAAGAGATCGCCCTCACCTTCGACGCCTGCGGCGGAAGTGCCAAAAGTTCGCAATACGATGCCGGGCTGATCGACTATCTCATCGCCAACAAAATCCCCGCGACCCTTTTCATCAATGCGCGATGGATCGATGCCAATCCCGAAATTTTCAAACGCCTTGCCGCCAATCCCCTCTTCGAGATCGGCAACCACGGCACGGCCCACCGCCCCCTCTCGGTCAACGGAAAAAGCGTCTACAACATCTCCGGCACCGCGTCGCGTGAAGAGGTAGAGGGAGAAATCGAGGGAAATAGCCGCAAAATCGAGAAACTAACCGGAAAGCGCCCCCTCTTCTTCCGTTCAGGGACGGCCTATTACGACGATGAAGCGGTTCGGATCGCACGGGAGAAGGGGGTAGAGATCGCGGGGTTTGCGATCGTCGCCGACGCAGGGGCGACGCTGGGAAGCGCAGAAGTGGGCCGACGCATCCGCAGCGCCCAAAGCGGCGATATCATCATCGCCCACATGAACCATCCCGAAAGCGGTACGCGCGAAGGGGTCATAGAGGCGATAGAAGCGCTACGCGCAGAGGGGTTCGGATTTGTCCGCCTGGGCGACGTCACGGGGCGTCTGCAGCAGCTCCCCTGACCTATTCCCAGCCATCATCGGCACGCCCGGCGTGTTTGTCTTTTTTGTAGCGGCGGGCGTTGACTTTTTTCTCCCACTGGTTCTGGGCGTAGAAGAGTTCTTCCTTGATCGTCTCGATGTCGGTATCGGAGGCACGGAAATCGAGGATCTTCTGGGCAAGTGCTTCGAGTTCGGTGTATTCGTCTTTGTAGAGTTTCACCGCTTCATTCTGCTCCAAAAAGCGGAAATTCGCATCTACTCTCCGTTCATACTCTTCTTTGCTCGGATGGTCGCTTTTGGCCAGAAACGAAAGAATCCCGCTCGTAAAGCGCCCAAGCAGCCGAATGTAACGGTTCCGTTTTGAGTTTTCGAATTTAGATCCTGCCATACACCCTCACGTTAAACATCCCAAGATACAATTGCACCATTATACCTAGCAAGGACTGTGTATGCGCCTATGGCTTTACTCTTTTGTATTTTTGGGAACACTGCTCGCTGCCGACTACATCCGTCAGCCGATCGATCAGAAGCTGATCGACTCCAAAATCAAGATCATCGACATCCGTACTCCCGGAGAATGGAAAACTACGGGACTCGTCAAAGGTTCGATCCCCATCATGTTTTTCGACGAGCAGGGGGGATACAATGCCGAAGCGTTCCTGGGGCAACTGGATCGGCACGTCAAGAAAAACGAGAAATTTGCGATCATCTGCAACAGCGGCAGCCGGACACAGGTTGTCGGAGGATTTTTGGGGAACCAGCTGGGGTACAACGTCATCGATCTGGACGGGGGGATTCAATCGGCCATCCGAAAGAAAATCCCCCTCGTCCCGTATAAACCGAAGCGGTGATGGGGCGTTTTCTCTTTTTTCTGATCTCGCGGCTGCTGCTGGTCGTCGGGCTTATCGCCCTGATCGCTGCGGCCATCGGTTATGGACTTTACTTCCTGCTAACGTAGAAATTCCAGCAGTTCGATGTACTCTTTTTCAATGACGCCGAGATTTTCGAGCATCCGCATCTCATCGATTCCCGGATTCTCGCTCAGAAATTCACGCCGCCACTCAATGTTCTGCTGAAGCTCCGAAAGACCTGTCGAAAGGTACTCGATCATCGTATCGATGTCGGCTCCGCGGACGATACCCTCGGTATCCGCGCGGTAAAACAGCAACGCATAATCGCCCGTTTCATGTGAAAAACGGAAATCTTCGGCGATATTGCGGACAATCATTTTAATCCGTTCATCTTTAATCACCCGTTTGGACACCCTTCACCTCCCGATCTATAATGTTTAATTGTAACCCGTTTTGGCTTATTTTTTAAACCGAAATCCGAGTTTTTCCAGATGCTCGCGCACCCTGGGGGCAATGTCGCCTTGGAACTCCATCCACCCCTCTTTGTACGCTCCCCCGCAGGCGAGCGATTTTTTCAGTGCCGAAAGGTTTTTTTGCCCCTCTTCGGCACTTAGGCTGAAAGGTCCGACGAGGGTGACGGGCTTCCCTCTGCGTTTCTCTTTTTGAAAAACGAGACGATGGGCGGAGGGGTCGAGCGCAACGGTTTCGGAGTTTTTTTTCTCCTCTTCCATGCTCCACCCCTCGCCCCACGAGATGCCGATGTCAAGAGTCATTTTCGTACCGCGGCTCATTTGACCTCCCCGCAGTATTCAAACCGCTTCGCCCCGCCGGGCAGAGTCTCATCGAACATGCTCAAAGGACGCACCCACAATCCCCGCTCCCCGTAGAGGGGGCGGTAGACGACGAGGAGTTCCGAGGTTTCGGAATGTTTGGCCACTCCGATCACTTCGTAATGCTTCCCTTTGTAATGACGGTACAACCCCGGTTTAAGCACGGACAACCTTCTGAACCAGCGCACTGATCCCCTCGCCCTCGAGCGCTCCCCGATTGGCCATCGAGAGGATCGGATTCATGCAGTAGCGGTTGTTGTCGTAAACGACCACGATCACCTCATCCCCCTCCTGCAAAAAGTTCGTTTCCCCGAAATGGGTATAGCGTGTCGCCCCGATACTGATGATAGCCTGTTTCGGACAGCCGGCCGCTTTGAGGTACTCGCCGACCGGTTCAAGCGGCCCGAAGTCGCTTTGGGTATTGATCTGATTTTCCAGCCATTGGATCAGTTTCCCGTAAAAATAGCTGTATCCCGGAAGCTCGACGTCCTCGCCGTAACGCATCAACATTCCGTCGCGGCGGAGAAACGACGCGATCCGGTAGCTCTCCATCACTCCGTCCTTTTCGAACGAATCGATCGGAATCAGGGTCTGCGAAAGTCCTTTGGTCGAAGCCCCCCAGTTCTTTTTATGGCTGATCTTGGCCGCCCCCTCTTTGCGCAGCGAGCAGTCGTTGTACGCCCCGAAGTATTTCGGAACGATCTTCGTTACATTCCCTTCGCCATCGTACTCCAGGTCACAGATCAAAGCCACTTCCGGCTCGGGCTGGACTTTGCACTCCTCCTTCGCCAAGACGATCGTGTCACTGCTGAGGGGATAAACGCCCAGCTGTCCCTCGCGTCCGGGGACGTAAAACGGAAACACCCCTTTGGGGCCGTTGGGATCTTCGGTCAAAACGTCTTTAAAATCGGCGCTCTCTCCGGCTTGTTCGAGATGGAGGGCAAAATTGCCCGCGACGCCGAGTCCGACAAAATTTTTATAGCTGTCCATTGGCTTTTGCCTCGGCAAACTCTTCGTAGGTCCCTTTGAAATCGATGTAGCTTCCGTCGGCGTGCAGCTCTATGATCCGCCCGGCGAACGCATCGAGAAGCTCCCGGTCGTGGCTGACACAGATGACGTTTCCGTCGAATTCGTACAGCGCTTCGCCCAGGGCGATGATCGCTTCGAGGTCAAGGTGGTTGGTAGGCTCATCCAGAACAAGGAAATTCCCCCCCTCCAGCATCATCTTGGAAAGCATCATCCGGTGTTTTTCACCCCCGGAAATCTTCTCGATGCTCTTCTCCTGCTGTTCGCCGTTGAAAAGCATCCGCCCCAGACAGTTGCGGATTTCGGAAATCTCCCGTTTGGGGTCAAACGCGCGGAGCCAGTCGTAGAGGGTCTCCATCCCCTTGATCCGGTCGGTCGTGTCCTGCGGAAAATACGAGGGCTCGATCGTTGCCCCCCATTTGACGCTTCCGCTGGTCGGCTTCATCTCTTCCATGATGATTTTCAGCAGCGTCGTTTTACCGACACCGTTGGCACCGATCACAGCGATTTTTTCCCCGGGGACGATTTTGAGATTGACGTTCTGCAGGACATTCAGATCCCCGTAACTGTGGGAGACATCGATGACATCGAGGGCTTCGTCACCCATCTGCCGCTTGGCTTTGAAGACGATGCTCGGGTCCCGGCGGCTTGATGGTTTGATGTCTTCGATCGTGAGCTTGTCGAGCTGTTTCTGGCGCGAGGTGGCCTGTTTCGCTTTCGACGCATTGGCCGAGAAGCGGCGGACGAACGCTTCGAGCTGCTCTTTTTCTTTCAGCTTTTTGTCCCGCTCGAGCTGCGCTTGGTTGGCCATGACCGTAGCGGCCAGATACCAGTCGTCGTAGTTTCCGGTGAATTCGCGGATTTTCTGGAAGTCGACGTCGAGGATGTTGGTGACGACGGCGTTGAGGAAGTGGCGGTCGTGCGAAATGACGACCATCGTCCCCTCGTGGCGCTGAAGCTCATGTTCGAGCCATCCGATCGTGTCAATATCCAGGTTATTCGTCGGCTCATCGAGGAACAATACGTCCGGTTTTGGATACAGAACCTGTGCCAGCAACACTTTGAATTTTTCCGAGGAAGGGAGGCTCGACATCAAGTCGTGATGGTGTTCCGCCGGGATTCCGACGTTTTCGAGGATCTTCGCGATCTGTACGTCGTACTCGTAGGTCGGGTCTTCCTCGACGCAGATCATCTCCAGCTCCGCCAGACGGTCGTTGACTTTGTCGTCTTCGAAATCGCCCGTGGCATAGAGGTGCTCTTTTTCTTTGATCGCGTCGTACAAACGCTTGTTCCCCCACAGTACCGCATCGGCAATCGTAAAATCTTCGAACGCAAACTGATTTTGCCCCAGAACACCCACTTTGAGACCCGGCTCGATGGAGATGTCCCCCTCGTACTCTTTGATCTCTCCGCTGAGGATTTTCAAAAACGTTGTTTTTCCGGCGCCGTTGGCACCGATCAGGCCGTAGCGCTTGTTGCGGTCGAGTTTGAGGTTGATCCCCTCAAACAGTACCCGGCTTCCGAAACGCATTGTTAATTTTGTGACTTGTACCATAGTGAAACTCTTTACATTAATTAGAATTTCGCGATTATACCAAAATTTCCCCTCCAATCTCTAAACACCCTGGATAAGTCTCTTTTAAATATTAACATTTATAATATCAAAAAAATATCACAATTTTTATGACGAAGGGACTTTTTTTGCTTATCTCCCCCCCCTTGCATGAACTTATGAACTATCTGCCCGAAGGGGTCATCATCGTCGATGAACGCGGGGCGATCTTGTTCGCCAATGACGCTTTTTCGGAAATGGTGGGATACGAGAGCGAACTCCTCTTCGGACTGAACATGCTTACCCTTCTGGTCGATGTCGATGTCTTCGGAACGTGCATCGCCACCGTCATGGAAGAGGGGAAGTCGCTCAACGCCCAAACCGATTTTCTCCACCGCGACGGCTCGGTCATCCGCACCGTCAAAAGTGTGCGGATGATCCGCGACAGCGATTCGTTCCGTTTTTTCGTGAACGTCCGCAATCTCACCGATACCGACCGCCTCAATCAGGAGCTTCAGCAGTCCCACAGGCTCATCGAATGTCAGGCGGGAGAACTCTCCGCGCTCCTTAATTCCAAACACCAGGAACTCGAAGAAATTCTGGGAAGCATCCACGAAGTGATCTGGTACATTGACAGCCAGACCCTCTCGCTGCGCTACGTCAACGATGCGGTCGAAGCGATTTTCGGATTTTCCAAAGAGGAATTTTTAACCGATAAAACGCTGTGGCAGCGGCAAATCCATCCCGACGACCGTGCGCTGGTCAAAACGTTTTTTGAAACATTGTCTCCGGGGCAATCCCAGGAGATCTGTTTTCGGATTTTCCGGTCGAACGGCGAGACGCGCTGGCTCAACAGCCGTATCCATCACCACAAGAGCCTCTCTTTATTCATCGGGATCACCAGCGATGTCACCGCCGCCAAATCGCACCGTGAAGAGATCATGTTTCTGGCCTACCACGATCCGCTGACGCAGCTGCCCAACCGCGCCAAGCTGAAAGAAAAACTCGCCGGCCGTTTCGAGCACTCCGCCGAAGAGCCCTTCACCCTTTTGTTTCTGGATCTGGACAATTTCAAAAACATCAACGACACGATGGGGCATGAAATCGGCGATACCATCCTGATCGAGGTGAGCCGCCGTTTACGTGAACAAATCGACCCGGATTACTTTTGCGCCCGCTTCGGTGGCGACGAGTTCGTTTTGCTCCTGACGACGACCGGATCCGCAGAGATCGAACGCTTCTGCACGCGCCTAATCGAAACGTTCAAAGAGCCTTTCGTCAACAGCGACATCGACTTTTATCTCTCCGCCTCCATCGGCATCGTATCCTATCCGCAGGATGCCCGGAGCGGCGAAGATTTGATCAAATACGCCGATACCGCCATGTACGAAGCGAAAAAAAAGGGAAAAAACCGCTTCGCCTACTATCACAGCTCGATGCAGCACGCGATCGCCGATTTTCTTCATGTCGAATCCCTCGTCCGCGACGCCCTGACACACGGCTATTTCGAACTCTATTTCCAGCCTCTGATCGAAAGTTCCACCCTTCAAACCGAAGGGTACGAAGCCCTTCTGCGCCTTCCCCACCCGCGCGAAGGGTTCATCCCCCCCGACCGCTTCATCCCGGTTGCCGAAACCAACGGCGACATCCTCGCCATCGGCCGCGAAGTGCTCCGGCAGGCGTGCGATTTCATCGATCTTCTCCGCCAGAAACACAGCGAGCCGTTTTTCGTGGCGATCAACGTCTCCGCCAAAGAGCTCCATCAGGAAAATTTCTCCCAAACACTCCTCGAATATCTCATACAACGGGGCATCCCCTCCTCCTATGTCAAAGTCGAACTGACCGAAAGCACCCTGATGAACAACCTCGACGTTGCCGGCGATCAGCTCCTCCGGCTCAAAGCGGGGGGGATACGGATCGCTCTGGATGATTTCGGCACCGGGTACTCCTCCTTCTCCTATCTCGCGCAGCTTCCCATCGACACCCTCAAAATTGACAAATCGTTCATTCTGAGTCTGTTCGATGTCCACTCCCACCGCCACATCGTCGAAGCGATATCGACCCTCGCCCATGTTCTGGGGATGAGCGTCACCGCCGAAGGGGTCGAGGAGTCCGCCCATTTCGATTTTCTCATGGACAACCGGATCGATACGCTGCAGGGATTCCATCTCGGCCGCCCCGTTCCGCCGCAGGAAATTCTTCGCCGCATGTAATCCGAACACCCGCTTTACACCGGCCGTCCCCTTAGGCTATACTCCCTGAAACCGTTCAGTTCTTTCGGATTGGACGCATCCACCCTGTTTCAACGGAGCCGCTCATGGTCGAATCACAGCTATATCCGATACTGAAAGATGCGGGATTTTCCACCCCCCGCCACCTCCGCTTCCCCCTGGATGCCGAACCGGCCATCGATTTTTACCCCGTTGCCCTCAAAATCGAATCTCCGACAATCGTTCACAAAAGCGACGTGGGGGGCGTCGCCCTCTTCTTGCACGACGCTCCGTCCCTCGAACGTGCCCGGCACAAGATGCTCCTCGACCTCCAGTCCCACGGCATTGTCCCCGATCCCTCGACCGACGCTCTGATCGCCACCGAAATGATCCGCGGCGAAGAGTTTTTCGTCGGCATCGTCGATGATCCGATCTTCGGGCAAACGATCCTTTTCGGCAAAGGGGGCGTTTTGCTGGAACTTTACCGCGATGTCTGCTACATCGATCCCAACGCCGGGCGCGAGGAGATCAAGCGGGCATTGCGTACGACAAAAATATCCCGTCTGTTCGAGGGGTATCGGGGAAGCCGAACCGACATCGAGACGGCGGTCGATCTGATAGAGAAGGTACAGCGTTTTCTGGCCGCACATCCCACAATTGCCGAATTCGATCTCAACCCCCTCATCCTCAGGGATGGCGGGTTCACGGTCGTCGATGCACGGATCCGCTTTCACGACCTCCCCGCATCCGAAGCACACGGCAGACGAAGCCGGAGCAGTTTTTTCGATAACCGTACCGTGGCCGTCATCGGTGCTTCCGCCAGCCCCGACAAAGTGGGATACGCCATCGCCAAAAACGCCCTCTCGTTTCAGGGGAAACTCTACCTCCTGAACACCCGCGGCGGAACCTTCGAGGGGCGCACACTGCACCGTTCATTGGAGGAGATCGACGATACGATCGATACGGCCGTCATCACGATCCCCTCGTCGCATGTCCTGCCGACGATCGGGGAGCTGATCCCCAAAGGGGTCAAAAACATCGTTGTCGTCTCGGCCGGCTTCAAAGAGGTGGGGGATACCGAAAGCGAGCAGAAGCTCCTCGCCCTCGCGCGCGACCATGGCCTCAACATCATCGGCCCCAACTGCCTTGGGTACTACAACGCCCGCACCTCCCTGAACCTCACCTTCGGTTCAGACGCCATCCGCCCCGGCTCGCTGGCCCTCATCGCCCAGTCGGGGGCCGTCCTGTCGTCCCTGATGGACAAAGCCGTCCAGAACGGTATCGGGTTTTCCCACATCCTCTCCACCGGCAACATGGCCGACATGGACTTTGCCGATATCGTCACGATGCTGGACAGCGCCCCCGAGTGCGAGGCGATCTCGATCTATGCCGAGGGGATACAGGAGGGGAAAGCCTTTCTCGAAGCGCTTCGCCGCTGCTCAAAACCGGTGCGCATCTACAAAGCGGGGAAAAGCCCCGAAGCGCGCAAAGCGGCATTTTCACATACCGGCAATCTCAGCGGAGACTATCCGATGTTCAAAGGGCTGATCGAAAGTACCGGCGTCCAAACGGTCGACACAATCGAAGCGCTACTGCACCCTGCTGCGGACCGTTATGAGCGTATCGCCATCATTACCAACGCCGGAGGACCCGGGACGATTCTGACCGACTATGTCATCGAAAAAGGAAAAACGCTTCATCCCCTCAGCGAAGAGGAGATTGCCCGTCTAAGCCGGGTGCTCCCCACCAACTGGTCACACAACAATCCGATCGATATCATCGGCGATGCGCGGAGCGACCGGTACGAGGCGGTGTTGGAATGCATCGATACGTTTGAAGGGGTCGGGCTCGTCTACCTTCTGATCACTCCTCAGATGATGACCGATACCCTTGAGATCGTCAAACTGCTCGAAAGACCGTGGAAGAAGCCGATCTACCCGATCCTTTTGGGAGGAGAAATGATGGAAGAGGCGATGACGTATCTGCATAAAAACCGCATGGGAGTCTTTACCACCCTTCAGGAAGCCAGCGGTTTTCTCTAGTCGATATCCCTCGCCAGGAGAGGGATAGTTTCCTCCCAAAACCGCTCTACGGCAATGAACGGAAATACATTTTTTTTTAACATTCACGTAAGATTTGAATGGATACAATGTGTTATGGATTATGCTGGTTATAGTTCGATTTTTTCACGGAGCACAATGTGACACAAATTTATGTCGGGAACATTCCCTACGGCAAAAACGAAAACGATCTTGCGGATCTTTTCGGACAATACGGTGAAGTTAGTTCAGTCAAATTCGTAAACGATAAAGAAACAGGCCGCTTCCGCGGTTTCGGATTCGTTGAAATGGCGAATAAAGATGAAGCTGACAAAGCGATCACTGCCCTTGAAGGTAACGATTTCGGCGGACGTACACTTCGTGTAAACGAAGCGCGCCCCCGTGCACCACGCCCTCCGCGCGAGCGCTGGTAATCACCCTGGAAGCCCTCCGCGGCTTCCGCTCTCCTTCCTTTTTTTCTTCGTTCATACTTCAACTAAAGAGTCTTATTCGTGACCTATACCCTTCAAAACGACACCATTGAACTGTACAAACTCATCAAGCTTCTCGATCTGGTCGACACCGGCGGTCAAGCGAAACTCCTTATCGAGAACGGCCATGTTCTCCGAAACGGCACCGTCGAAACGCGAAAACGGGCCAAAATCACCAAAGGGGAAAAGATTTCGATCGGCGATGTCACCATTGACGTCCTCTAAAGAGTTCCATTGTTATTTAATGGAGTTTTCACTATAATTTCGTCATTGATTTGCAAACCTAACAAGTCCCCCTGTAAGCAAGCCGTATGCGCGCCGCAGGGGATCAGGATCACATCCGAGAATGTGACTAGCTTTTATCGAATTTTTTTCCGTTAAAGCAAAAAAAGAGATACCTGTACTATGAAAAATACAAAAATGATGGTTTTCGGTTTTATCAGTGCGGCAGCAATCAGTGTTGCCCTCTCGACCACCCTGCTGGCCAAAAGCAGTACCGCCGCGCCGGCCGAAACTTCCATTGAAGCCTCACGGCTGCAGTCTCTGGCGAAATTCACCAAAGTACTCGGCATCGTGGAGCAGTACAATGTCGACAACCTCACCATCGATCAGCTGATCGACAAATCGCTGCAGGGGATGCTCTCCAATCTCGATGCCCATTCAAGCTACCTCGACAAACAAAGCTACGACAACCTGAAAACCCAGACCGACGGCGAATTCGGCGGTCTGGGGATTACGGTCGGGATGCGCGACAACGCCCTCACCGTCATTTCCCCGATCGAAGGGACTCCGGCCGACAGAGCGGGGATCAAAGCCGGAGACATCATCCTCAAAATCAACGACCAGGCCACCCTCAACATGACCATCGACGATGCCGTTTCGTTGATGCGCGGAAAGCCCAAAACCCCGATTGATTTGACAATTGTCCGAAAAGGGGCCGGCGAACCGCTGAAATTTCACATCATCCGCGACATCATCACCGTCGAATCGGTCTATACCCGCACGATCGGCGGAAACATCCTTTACATCCGTGTCACCAGCTTCGATAAGAAAGTGGCCTCCGACGTCAAAGCGGCGATCAAAAAACACGCCAAAACGTCCAAAGGGATCGTTCTGGATCTGCGCAACAACCCCGGCGGTCTTCTCGATCAGGCCGTCGAGCTGACCGACCTTTTCGTCTCGGAAGGGGTCATCGTTTCGCAAAAAGGGCGCAACAAAGCAGACGATCTCAGCTACAGCGCGACCAAAAGCGCCACCATCACCGACCTTCCGCTGGTTGTGCTCGTCAACGAAGGTTCCGCCAGCGCCTCGGAGATTGTCAGCGGAGCGATCCAGGATCTGAAACGGGGCGTCATCGTCGGAGAAAAAACCTTCGGCAAAGGATCCGTCCAGGTCGTCATGCCCATCACCGAAAGCGAAGCGGTCAAGCTGACGGTAGCCCGCTACTACCTTCCCAGCGGCCGTACCATCCAGGCCGTCGGCGTCACTCCGGACATTGAGGTGGCCTCGGGCGAGATCAAAAGCCACGACAAATCGTTCAACCTGAAAGAGGCGGATCTCAAAAAACATCTCGAAAGCGAACTCGAAAAAGAGAGCGGCATGCTCGATGTGACGGAAGCCAACGCCACCAACAAAACCGTCATCACCCCCGAGCAGCTCACCAAAGACATCCAGCTCAAAGAGAGCGTCGACATTATCAAAGCACTCATCATAGTCAAAGGAAAGTAACCATGGAAAAACGCGAACTACTCTATGAAGGAAAGGCCAAACGTCTTTTCAGCACAGATGATCCCAATCTCGTCATTGCCGAGTTCAAAGACGATCTCACTGCCTTCAACGGCGCGAAAAAAGCAAGCGAAGCAGGCAAAGGGGCGTTGAACAACCGCATTTCAACCGAACTTTTCAAAATGCTGGCCGACAATGGGGTCGAATCGCATTTCGTCGAAATGCTCGACGATACGAACATGCTGTGCAAAAAAGTCGACATCATCCTCATCGAAGTGATTGTCCGCAACATCGCCACCGGAAGCCTCAGTAAAAACCTGGGAATCCCTGATGGAAAAGTGCTTCCGTTCACGCTGGTCGAATTCGATTACAAAAACGACGAGTTGGGTGACCCCAAACTCAACGATCAGCACTGTCTGATCCTCGAGCTCGTCAAAAACGAAGCGGAACTTGACCAGCTGCGCGCCATGGCACGCCAGGTCAATGATATCCTCCGCCCCTATTTCCATGCCAAAGGGCTCAACCTCGTCGATTTCAAACTCGAATTCGGACGGGATCAGGACGGAAAAATCATCCTCGCCGATGAGATCAGCCCCGACAACTGCCGTTTTTGGGATTTGGAAACGGGCGAAAAAATGGACAAAGACCGTTTCCGTCAGGGAATGGGCGGTCTCAAAGTCGCCTACGAAGAAGTTCTCAACCGTATCTTGGGTTAATCAATAAGGAATAGCATGAAAGCAATCGTTAACGTATTTTTGAAAAACGGAGTCCTTGACTCTCAAGGCAAAGCGGTCCACCACGCCCTCTCCGGGCACGGTTTCGGAACCGTCAGCGATGTACGCGTCGGCAAACAGATCATTATCGAAATGAACGAAACTGATGCCGCAGCCGCCAAAGAGAAAGTAGCCCATATGTGCGAAGAGCTTTTGGCCAACACCGTTATTGAAGATTACGAGATCGAGATCCAAGCATGAAAGTCGGTATAGTCCAATTCCCGGGTACGAACTGCGAATACGACACGCAGTACGCCTTCAAAGCGTTGGGATGCGAAACCCAGATCCTGTGGCATAAGGAAGATGAAATTCCGGCCGGTACCGACCTCGTTGTCGTAGCAGGGGGGTTCAGTTATGGCGATTATCTCCGCAGCGGCGCGATCGCGAAAATGTCTCCGATTATGAAAGCGTTGAAACTCTATGCGCAAAACGGGGGAAAAGTACTGGGAATCTGTAACGGCTTCCAGGTTTTGACCGAAACCGGACTGCTGCCGGGTGCCCTGAAACGCAATGTAGGACTTCACTTCATCTCCCGTCACCACCATCTCAAAGTGTGCAGCAACGACAATACGTTTCTGCACCGCTGCAACGTCGGCGATGTTGTCAATATCCCGATCGCACACCACGACGGGAATTACTACATCGATGCAGAAGGGCTAAAAGAACTCTACGCCAACGATCAGGTACTGCTTCAGTATACCGATGCGGCAGGGAATATCGACAACCCCAACGGTTCTGTCGACGCGATTGCCGGTATCTGCAACAAAACGAAGAACGTCTTCGGCCTGATGCCGCACCCTGAGCGGGCGATGGAAACGCTTCTGGGTTCGGATGATGGAAAGCGGATGCTCGAAGGGTTTTTAAACGCTTGAAAAAAACAGTTCTTTTCCTTCTGATTTTCGCTACCCATCTGATGGGAGAGGAACCTTCGGTTCTGTTCGACCCTTCCCCCTCCTCAGCGGGAGAGTCCCCTACGGAAACCATGACGCAGGAGGCAGAACCCACTGATTCCGCCATAAGCGACCTTTTCTCCACCACGGGTTCTTCTGCACTTGAGATTGGGTTCAGCAATGCACCTGAACGCGCCTATACCGGCGAAATCGTTCCCGTCACGGTCAAGCTTACCCCGGTCGATTTGGCATCCGGAAACGTCGAATATACCCTCCAAAACGAAGAGGGGCTGCGGATATTCAGTGAAACGCCCCGCCGGAGTGTCAAAGAAGACGGCGTCTACGATACCTTTTATTTTATCGTCCACTCATCGTTGGCACGCCTGCCCGACATCACGGCGACACTGACCTCTACGGGAGAAAGCTCCGAGGTTCTCACCGGTACAGCATTGCGTGTATCCCCCCTCAGTCCCCCCTCCTCATTTGCGAATGTTCTGGCCGAAAAGTTTGAAATCGTCAATTACAAGACCACCCCGTACAACAATGACAGCAACGTCGTCATTTTTACGGCGAAAGCATCACGCTGCGATATCGGCAGTTTCAAACTCCCCGATGCGATCAAGCAGGGGTTCGAGTCGAAAGTCTCCAGTGCCGGCGAATCGCAGATGACCTATTACGTCATCATTCCCGACACCGAAGAGACACTCACGTTTTCCTATTTCAATCTTAAAAAACAGCGTTACGAATCGCTCGTCATCCCGATTATCGTGGATGACGATACCGTATCGACCCAAAGCGATCTTTCACCCACCGATGCGCGTCATACGGAACTGAAAGTGACCGTTGCCGTGATTTTTGTTGTTCTGCTGTTCGCCCTTTTCTATTGGAGACGGCAGAAATGGTATCTGTATGTATCGGCATTTCCGATGTTTTACCTCATCTATGTTTTCCTTCCGAACCAGGAAGTGTGTGTCAAAAAAGACGCGCCGATCTACCTGTTGCCGATCAATCACGGCACCATTTTTGAAATGACGCTGCAGGAAGAGCATCTCGAAGCCGAAAAAGAGGTTGGGGACTTCATCAAGGTCCACCTGAAAGACGATCAGATCGGATGGGTACACAAACGTGATCTTTGCTCGAATTAGATGGCTTTATGCCCTCCTCGTCATCTTTACGGGGATGACGCTGATGATCGCGATTTTCCATTTCGTCCCCAACCCCTATGCCCAAAAAATCAGCGCATGGTTCATCCGGCTTCTGGTTTTTCTCCCGGTGCGGGTCAAAGGGACCCCCGATCCTGACGCACAGATGTTTTTGATCAACCACCAAAGCGACATCGACATCGGTATCATGGAGACAATCACCCCGAAAGACCTTGCATGGGTTGCCAAAAAAGAGCTCTTCGACGTCCCCTTTTTCGGCCTTGTCGTCAAACTTCCCAAAGACATCGCGCTGGAACGGGAGAGCAAAACGGCCTTGGTTCGGCTGCTCAAAGAGTGCAAAGACCGTCTCGATCACGGGCGGGTCATTACCATCTTCCCGGAGGGGACCCGAACCGAAACAGGGAAAATGAAGCCGTTCAAAGCGGGAGCCAAAATCGTTGCCGACAAATACGCCCTGAAAGTCCAGCCTGTCGTTTTCATCGCTACGGCATGGCATTTCAGCAACAAGCGTAAAGACTTCCGTCCCGGAACCGTCACGGCCGTCTATATGGATTCGTTTGTCGCCGACAAAGAGGACCCGGAGTGGTTGAACAACCTGCACACGCAGATGCAAAAGGTCTATGATGATGAGCTGGCAAACCATCCTCGCTATCGGTAGCGGCGCTTTCCTCGGTGCCGTACTGCGCGCCTATCTCAACGGTGTCGTCAACCACCATTTCCCCCACACCCTCCCCTTCGGTACCCTGTCAGTCAATCTGATCGGCAGCTTCATCATCGGGGCCCTTTTCGCCTATTTCAGCTATACGACGCTCTTCAGCGTACAGATGAAATCGTTTCTCACAACCGGCTTTCTCGGGGGGCTGACAACCTATTCGACGTTTGCGATGGAAACGTTTCTCTTGCTCAGCGGCGGGCATCTGATGATGGCGGTGGCCAACATGGCCCTCAACACCTTCGGAACCGTCCTGATGGCGGCATCAGGATACTATCTGATCCGAAACACCCTCTCCTAACACCACGATCTCATCGGCACACCATTGTGCCAGAGCGCGGTCGTGGGTGATCAGCAATACCCCCATCCCCTCCAGATGATCCACTACCAGTTTCATGATGTCCACCTGGTTCAGGTTGTCCAGTGCCGACGTCGGCTCGTCCAGCAGCAGCAGCCTGGGTTTCATCAACAGGGCTCTCAATATCGAACACCGCTGCAGCTGTCCGCCTGAAAGCTTGTGGGGGAGCGCGTCCAGATGCTCCTCCTCCAGCCCCATCTGGGCCAGCATCGCTTCATACCCCTCCAGTGACGCCACTTCGCGGATCTGTTCGCGGATCGTGTAGGTAGGATGAAACGAGGTGTAAGGGTCTTGGAATACCTGCGAAAAAGGGTGGGCGTGAATCGTCCCCTGAAAGGGTTTCCGCTCCCTGAGGATCAGGGAAAAAAGGGTCGATTTTCCGACACCGCTGGGGCCTACGATCGCTTTGATCTCCCCTTCCTTCAGCATCAACGAAAAATCATCGAAGATTAGAATATCTTTTAAATATCCAAAAGATATATTTTGAATATCTAAAACCGTGTTCAACGGGTCTGCCCTTTGCCGTAAATCTTGTATTTGTAGGTCGTCAGCCCCTCTACCCCCATCGGCCCTCTGGCGTGGAGTTTGTTGGTGCTGATCCCCACTTCGGCTCCGAATCCGAATGCCCCGCCGTCGGTGAAACGGGTCGAGGCATTGACGTAGACCGCCGCCGCATCGACCGCATCCAAAAAACGCTCTGCCGTCGTGATACTCTCGGTGATAATCGCCTCGGAATGCCCCGAACCGAAACGGACGATATGGGTGATTGCCCCCTCCACTCCGTCAACGACGCGCAGATTGAGGATATTGGCCAGATACTCGGTATCGAAATCCTCTTCGCTCGCCTTTTGTACGTCAATCCATTCACGGGTCTGGTCGCACCCTTTGAGCTGAGTGTGTTCCCGTTCAAACGCTTCCTTCAACAGCGGCAGTACGCCGGGGGCGATGCTGCGGTCGACGAGCAGCGTTTCCATCGAGTTGCATACCCCCGGACGCTGCACTTTGGCATTCAGGGCAATCGCTATGGCATTTTCAATGTTGGCGTCTTTGTCGATGTAGGTATGGCACAGCCCTTTGTCGTGTTTCACGACGGGGACACTCGCATTCTGGCTCACGTAGCGGATCAGCCCCTCGCCCCCTCTGGGGACAATCAGGTCGACGTACTGGTCCATCTTTATCAGTTTGGCTACCCCTTCGCGTGACGAATCGGGGAGCAGCGCTACCAGTTCGGCGGGAAGATTGTTCCGAACCAGAACCCCCTGCAATGCCTCGGCGATCGCCGCATTGGATGCTTCGGCCTCTTTTCCCCCTTTGAGGACGCACCCGTTGGCGCTTTTGAAACAGAGTGCCGCCGTGTCAGAGGTGACGTTCGGACGCGATTCGTAGATGATGCCGACCACTCCAATGGGGATGGAAACTTTTTCGATCTTGAGCCCCGCTTCGGTGACCCACCCTTCGATGACTCTCCCGACGGGATCTTTCAGAGCGGCGATCTCCTCGACCGCGACCGCCATAGCCTCGATCCGCTTTTCATCGAGCGACAGCCGCTCTATCATCGACGGGGCCAGATCAGACGCCTCCGCGTTTCGCATGTCGATCGCATTGGCTTCAATGATGTTCATCGTATTGGCGCGGAGTGCCTGAGCCATTTCCCGCAAAATACGGTTGCGCTCGTTCCCCCCCATCGTTGAGAGGATACGGCTTGCGTTTTTCGCTTTATGTAAAAATTGTTCCATAATAGTCCCCTTTTAATGAGGGTTATTATAACAAATACGGTTTAATTAACGATCTCTGCCGCGCTACTCATGCAAGATACTCTCTGATTTCCTGCATCAATCTCTCCATCTGGACCTTGTACCGGTCGTAAAGAGTAAAGTAACTCTTTTCATCCGTATCTCCGAGCGCCAGTTTAAGTTCAGAAGCGCTTTCACCCAGTGTACGCGCCCCGATGTTGGCCGTCACGCCAATAATGTCGAGCAGCAAAGCACGGGCAGCCTCTCTGTCGTGGAAGCGCAAAAGTTCTCCCAACCTCTGGGCAGAATCGGCATAATCCCTCATGAATTCCGATAAAATCTCGCGATAAAAGCTCTCATCTCCCCCGCACGTCTCAATGCCTTCCTCCGCATCCAATAGAGTCGCTGCAACCGCTTCCTGATCGGCTTCCTTGGTAGAATAGGCGTAAAATATTTTATAGAGAGATTCCATTCTCAGAGGCTTTTCGAGCTGTTCGGACATTCCCGCACTCTTCATTTTTTGTATGTCATCGGCTCCGACGTCTCCGCTCAGCGCAACGACCAGGATGTGGTCGTACTGCGGATTGGCACGAATAATGCGCGTCGCTTCGAAACCATCGACCCTGGGCATATGGGCATCCATCAGGATCATCAAAAAGCGGGTGTCCTTTTCCAGAATATCCAGAGCCTCCTGGCCGTCATTGGCCAAAACCACGTCAATGCCGCTTCCGGCTAAAAGACCGACAAGGACTTTTTGGTTGATCGGGTTATCCTCAGCGACCAAAATCCGCTCTCCGGCAAATTCGGAAAAATTTTGTTTCGTGATTTTTCCGAACTCCGGAACGGCCCGCTTTGGTATGGTGTAGTCACTTTTTCTTCTGTTCGCTACCGGAGGTTTTTGATCGGCAATCGGCGTGACAGCTTCGATTTCTTTTTCTTTTTCCTGTAATACAATCTCCGGCACAGGCTCTGTTTTTGCCTCTTCTTTGATTTCCGGAATCTCTTTTTTGGATGAGGCGGCAGGCTCTGTTTGCGGGGCTGAGGGTTTTTTGGCAAAAATATAAAAAACTGCGACGAAAATCGTCACGGCAACAACAGCGATAATCACCAGCAGAAATTCACTACTCATGGGCAACTCTTTTTTTCTTATATCATACACTATATCAACGCTATTTTTACACCCAGCAGCTTTTCGGAAAAGAATTTTATCAGTGAACGATAGACGGGAAGGAAAGGAGAAAAGAAGGGATTCCCGCATACACGCGGGAACCCTGAGGAAAGTTTATTCGATTTCGGCGTCGATGACGTCGTCGTCTTTTTTCGCAGCGCCTGAAGCGGCTTGTCCGCCTTCTTGCTGTTTGTACATCTGTTCAGCCATTTTGTGGCTTGCATCTGCCAGTTTTTTGGTTGCAGCTTCGATCTCTTCTTTGGAAGCATCGGTATTTTTCAGAACCGCTTTGAGCTCTTCGAGGGCCGATTCGATCGCCGCTTTTTCGGAAGCGTCGATTTTGTCTTCCATCTCTTTGAGCGATTTTTCGGTTTGGCTTGCCAACGCGTCGGCCTGGTTGCGGAGATCCACTACCTCTTTGCGCGCCGCATCTTCGGCTTTGTGGGCTTCGGCGTCCTGGACCATTTTGTTGATCTCTTCTTCACTCAGCCCCGAGCTTCCCGAAATCGTGATGGACTGCGATTTTCCGGTCCCTTTGTCGGTCGAGCTGACGGTGAGGATACCGTTGGCGTCGATGTCGAACGTGACCTCGATCTGAGGTACACCGCGTGGAGCCGCAGGGATACCGGTAAGCTCGAACAATCCCAGAGATTTGTTGTCGCGGGCAAACTCGCGCTCACCCTGTACAACGCTGATGCTGACCGCAGGCTGGTTGTCTTCGGCGGTCGAGAACACCTGCGATTTTTTGACCGGGATGGTGGTCCCTTTTTCGATGATTTTGGTCGCTACGCCGCCGAGGGTTTCGATCCCGAGGCTAAGAGGGGTAACGTCGAGGAGAAGGACGTCTTTGACGTCTCCGCGAAGAACCCCACCCTGAATCGCGGCACCGGCTGCGACGACCTCATCGGGATTGACCCCTTTGTTGAGGGTTTTGCCGCCGAACTCATCGGAGACCATTTTCTGTGCCAACGGAACACGGGTAGAACCCCCGACCATGATGATTTCGTTGATCTCGTTTTTATCCAGGCCGGCATCTTTCATCGCCGTTTTGATGTGGCTGATCGTCTCTTTAATCAGATCGTCGATCATCCCTTCGAATTTCGCACGGGTAAGTTTGATGACCAGGTGTTTCGGCCCTGTCGCATCCGCCGTGATGAACGGAAGGTTAATCTCGGTTTCTTCCGCACTTGAGAGCTCTTTTTTTGCGCTTTCCGCTGCGTCTTTCAGACGCTGGAGCGCCATCTTGTCGGCTTTGAGATCGATTCCGTGGTCTGATTTGAACTCAGCTGCCAAGAAATCGACGATCTTGTTGTCGAAGTCGTCCCCACCGAGGAACGCGTTCCCGTCGGTTGAGAGAACTTCGAAGGTCCCCTCGCTGATCTCAAGAACCGTAACGTCGAACGTTCCGCCCCCCAGATCGTACACGAGAACTTTTTCATCCCCTTTTGAATCCAGACCGTACGCCAATGCAGACGCGGTTGGCTCGTTGATGATACGAAGAACGTTCAGACCCGCGATGGTTCCCGCCTCTTTGGTCGCTTTACGCTGTGCGTCGTTGAAGTACGCCGGTACGGTAATAACCGCATCGGTAACTGCCTGACCGAGGTAGCTTTCCGCATCCGCTTTCAATTTTGAGAGGATTTTTGCCGAAATTTCCTGAGGCGTGTAGACTTTACCCGCCACGTCAACCGCGGCCATACCGTTTTTGTCGACGATTTTGTAGGTGACTTTGTCGTGCGCCTCTTTGGCTTTTTCCTCGTTCATCATGAGACCCATGATCCGTTTGACCGAGTAAATCGTTTTGTCCGGGTTGGTGATCGCCTGACGTTTTGCAGGATCTCCTACAAGAATCTCCCCTTTGTCGGTAAACGCGACAACGGACGGAGTCGTGTTTTTACCCTCTTTGTTCGGGATAATTTTCGCTTCGCCGCCCTCGTAGACAGCCACACATGAGTTTGTTGTTCCTAAGTCGATACCAATAACTTTTGACATAATATTCTCCTCTTTTTGATCTTTGTTTAATTTGCAATTACGACCATTGCGTCACGCAATGTCCGTTCTTTGTAGCGATACCCTTTTTGGAAGGTATTCACAATCGCGCCGCTTTCATGCTCCGGGCTGTCCACGCTCTGAACGGCGTTGTGGATATTCGGATCAAACGGTTCGGATTCATCCACCGGAGTCACACCATGTTTTTCGAGTACGCCGAGGAGCTGCTTCATCGTGAGTTCGACACCCTCTTTGAGCTTCTCGAGCAATACGGCCGGTTCCGCTTCGATCTCGGCCGCACCGATGGCCATCCCCAGTGAGTCCACCACCGGGATCAGATCTTTGGCGAATTTTTCGTTCGCGTACTCAAGCGCCTGATATTTCTCCCGCTCAAGCCGTTTCTTAATATTATCGAAATCGGCATGAACCCTGGCATATTTGTCTTTCAACGCTGCCAACTCGGCTTGTAAAGTTTCTAATTCGTTTAATTCTTCCGCGACACACTCTTCGCCCTCTTGCAAGGGGACTTGTTCCTCGCCGGTTACGTCTTCTTTTGTTTCGTTTGACATGGTTTCAAAAAACTCCTTTGTTGAAATCCGGTGTTATTATAATGCATTGAGTCACATGTTGTCAAGAGAAATATGAATATTTTTACTAAGAACAGTTGAGCCAATTGCTATCAACTACAAACCGGCTATGGTTCATGCATACTCTAATGGTATAATCATAAAAACAATAAAAGGTTACGAATGGAGCGGAAACTTTTTCGCATACTCCCTATTGTCGCACTGTTTGCGGCAGGGGGGCTGCTGTGGACTCTCCCCGCTCCGCTTGGTCTGAGTGTGCAGACATGGCATCTGTTTGCCATTTTTATCACGACCATCGGCGCGATTTTGTTCAATCTTCTCCCAATCGTCACGGCCGCCATCATTGCTCTGGCCCTCAGCGTTTTATCAGGCGTCGTCGAACCGTCCAAAGCCTATGCGGGCTTTTCGGAAAGTTTCATCCTCCTCATCGTCGCCGCTTTCCTCGTATCGTACGCCGTTCACAAGTCTGGGCTTGGCAAACGCCTCTCTCTCCACATCATCCGCCGTTTCGGCCACTCGACACTGGGACTGGGATACAGCGTCGTTGCCACCGATATCCTGATCGCTCCCGCGTTTCCGAGCAATACCGCCCGCTCCGGGGTCCTCTATCCGATAGTCTACGGCCTGGCGCACGACTGCGGTTCCAAAGTGGGCGACGGCACCCACAAGAGGGCGGGAAGCTATCTGATGATGACCTCTATGGCGGGGCTCACCATCTCCTCAGGGCTCTGGCTCACCGCGATGGCGGTCAACCCGGTCGGTGTCGAAATCGCCGGCAAAATGGGGGTACATATCACGTTCGGCTCCTGGCTCCTCTACGCCTTTCTCCCGACGCTCGCCGCGTTCGCCCTGATCCCGTGGTTTTTGTACAAAATCTACCCCCCCGAAATGAAAGAGACTCCCGACGCCCCTCTCAAAGCCCGTGAAGCGCTCGCCGTCATGGGCCCCATCAGCCGAAACGAGTGGGTGACCGGAGCGGTTTTCGCCTCGATGCTGATCCTCTGGTCCCTCTCGGGGATTTTTCCGATCGACAAGGCCGCCGTCGCGTTCGGAGGGCTGGGAATCCTGATGGCGGCACGGGTTTTCGGGGTCGAAGACTTTAAAAATCAGGGGGAGGCGCTGAGCACCCTGATCTGGTTTGCCATTTTGTTTGCCCTCTCCACCCAGCTGGCCGAGCAGGGGTTCATGAACGCCGTGGCCGAACACTTCACCCACTATCTCGACGGGCTGGGATGGTTGAGCGTCTATCTCCTGTTGACGCTGGTGTATGTCCTGATCCATTATCTCTTCGTCTCCCAGAGCGCCCATCTGCTGGCTCTGTTCGGTATCTTTCTGGCCGTCGGCATCTCGGCGGGAGTTCCGGGGGTCCTGATGGCGATGATGCTCCTCTTTGCGACCAATTTCAACGCCATCATCGCACCGCAGGGGTCATCGTGCAACGCGATTTACCTCAGCTCCGGATACATCCAGCCCAGAGAGATCTATCTATACGGAGGGGGAGTGACGCTGCTCAACTTTATCATCTTCATCCTCGTCGGCACGCCGTGGATATTGGCCCTCTCATGAGATACCTCCGCGCTTTCCGGACTTCCAGGAGCTTCAAAATACTCCTGATCTTTTTTTCGGTCATCGGCATCGTCTATCAGCTCCTTTTCAGCCCCTGGGGAAACCGCCTCCTCTCCCCGCTGCTGGAAAAAGCGCTCACCGGCGCGCTCTCTACGCCCGTATCGGTGCAGGAATTTTCCCTCACCCACAACCGCTTCGATCTCCTGATCCAGGACCACATCGGCAACACCATCAGTACGCAGGGGGGATTTTCGCTCCTGACGCTGCGCCTGTACGCCCACTACCGGATTGAATTTTTCAACAACGGGGGGCTCAACACCCTTCATATCCCCCTGAAAACGGAAGGATTGCTCAACGGCGGGATCGCGGTGTTTGATATCCGGGGGAGCGCTCACATGCTGGAGGGAGATGCTCTGTACCGTCTTCAGCTT
Organism: Campylobacterales bacterium; assembly: GCA_016938595.1. Taxonomy (GTDB): domain Bacteria; phylum Campylobacterota; class Campylobacteria; order Campylobacterales; family Sulfurimonadaceae; genus Sulfuricurvum. Next base: position 23,590 of record JAFGUJ010000041.1, read on the forward strand.
CATCGCTTCAAGCTCGCTTCCCTGCATGCCGAACTCAACCGTATCGGATACGAAACACTGCTGCATCGCTTCGAATACCCCTCTTCCACCGACACCCGTGTATGGGGGACCATCGATCTGAGGGGATTCGACCGGCGCAGGGTTGAAGGTTTTATCCATCTCGTCTCCAAAACCGGCCGCTTCGAGCCGACTGAGATCCTTCCCGACGAGGACAACGAACCGTTCAGCCTACGTTCTCTCCTCGCCGATCGATACGGCAGGGTCCAAGCGTTTGATACCCATGTAACCCTCAAAGCATCCCTGCAACATGCCGGGATTCTGGAACAGTTTATGGGGGTCCACATGGCCGGTCCGGCAGCCGTTGATGCTGTGCTGGAGGGGAACCAGAAACAACTGCAGCTGCGTGCGACGACGACGTTGGCGGACAGCGATACCGCTCTCTCCCTCCTGATTACCGATCTGGAACCCGAGCGGATCGAATTAGAGATGATGCATGCCGATATACCGCACCTGTTTGATCTGTTTGCCCTCCCCTCGCCTCTCACCGGGCGTGCCGATGCAAAGGGGCTCTTTACCGCGCAACACGGCGAACTGCACCTCTCCCTCTCCGATGCCAAGACGCTCCCGGATGTTTTAAAAAAAGACTACAACATCACCCAGCCGCCGATCCGCTTCGACGCCAAACTCGCCGCCGAGATCACCGAAGAAGGGGTGCGCTACCAAGGGGCATTTGTCTCCGACCTCCAACGGATCGAATTGAACAACTCCGTCCCCCACGATCAAATGCTTCGGGAACTTTTAAAAACAATCCGCTAGGCCAAATCGAAAGGGGACTTTTACCCCTTTTAACCGACAATCGCCCTCATGGAAAACATTACCGCCGCACTCACCTACCACGACCGCACCAAACACCGTCCCCAGCGCTATGCCGCCAGTCTGGGATACATGGACTGGGCCACCCAGCCAGATCCTTTTCGCCGCTACGAAGGCGCACCCCTCATAGCGCTGGCCCATACAGAGATCACCCCGCCCTATCACCTCCTGTTCGGCCCTGAACCCCTCCCTGCAGCGCCGGTGTGTTTTGAATCGATCTCACAGCTGCTACGCTACTCTCTGGGGCTGGCGGCCTGGAAAAGTGCCGGCGGTTCTACGTGGGCACTGCGCTGCAACGCCAGCAGCGGAAACCTCCACCCCACCGAGTGCTACCTCCTAACGCCCCCTGTTTCAGGGATCGCCGACAAAGCGGTTCTCAGCCACTACGCCCCCCGCGAACATGCCCTGGAAATGCTTCACACGTATGAGGGCGAACCGCTGCCGCAAGGGACGATCCTCATCGCGCTCAGCTCGCTGATCTGGCGCGAGATGTGGAAATACGGAGAACGGTGCTGGCCCTACTGTCAGCTCGATGCGGGACACGCGGCCCAGTCGCTCAAAACGGCCGCAGCCATGCTGGGATGGGAGTGTGAACTGCTGAGTGTGGAGACCGACGAAATCGGCCGTCTTTGCGGTCTCGATCAATTAGAGCGCTTCGACGAGCATGAACGCGAAAGTCCCGACCTGCTGCTGCGGATCGGCCAGAGCGCCCCCTTCGCGTTCCCAGACACCCCCGCACTCCCTTGCCGGGCCAACCGCCTCAGCCCCTCCCACCATGCATGGCCCGCCGTGGAGGCGATCGACACGGCGGCGCGAGGCATCTATCCGGCATCGGCACCGATTCTGCGTCCGCGCCGCCTCCCTCTCCCCTCGCGCAGCGCCGGAGAGATCATCCTAAAACGCCGCAGCGCGCAAATGATGGACGGTACCGGTATCAGTGAAGCGGTCTTCCGCCAGATTCTCGATGCCTCGCTGTATTGCCGCAATGCCCCCGACATTACATTTGCAATCTTCGTCCACAACGTTGCAGAGATCGAAAAAGGGCTCTATATTTATGTGCGCAATCATGAAGAGAGGGAAACACTCCGCGCGGCCATGGACCCGGAGTTTGACTGGAACGACTGCGGCGAGGGGCTCTATCTCCTCCGCTCGCTAGATTACCGCAGCACCGCGCAAAGAATCTCATGCAATCAGGAGATCGCCAAAGAGGGAGCTTTCAGCTTCGGAATGCTCTGCCGCTTCTCGCCCGTCCTGGAAGAGAAAGGGGCTATCGGCTACAAAAATCTCTACCACCAGTGCGGCATGATCGGCCAGACGCTCTACCTCGAGGCGACGTCGCTGGGGCTTTCAGCTACGGGGATCGGATGTTTTCTGGACGACGAGTTTCACGCCCTGCTGGGGCTGCGGGATCAGCGCTACCAGTCGCTCTACCACTTCACGATCGGCCGGGCCATCGTCGATACGCGGATCACGACCCTCCCGCCGTACTGATTACCGATTTTCGGCATCGGAAAGGGTGAGGCACAAAATCACCCTCTTCCCGTGCGCATGAAGCATCTCCGCCGCTTCGCTCAGCGTCGTCCCCGTCGTAACGACATCATCGACCAGAATAACCTCGTCGTGCTCAAACGGCAC
>JAFGUJ010000203.1 GCA_016938595.1 Campylobacterales bacterium
CCCTCCCCCTCGAAAAAGGTGCCGATGTGCTCGATGATCGTCTGGAGTTTCGATTCGTTGCTCCGCTGCAGCTCCTCCAGCGCATCGATGGAGGGGTCTATCCCTGCGTTGAAGAGGTTTTCATCCACCTGATCGCGCCGAAATTTCGCGCACGTCTCGATCGCGAAGATCCGCTTCAGCTCCGAAGCGCACTGCGCACACTCCAGCGCACTCCCCCTGTCGTACGAAATCCCCAGTTTTTTCGCTTCCTCGAACAGACTCTCCGCCGCAGTGAGCGAGGCGTAAAAATAGGCCAGCTCGTAGGGGTGGAGTTTCCCCAGTTTCAGCCGCCGCAGTATCCGCTCGAGATCGTACACCTCTTTGAGCTTCGTCTCGAGCGGCGCGATGTGGCGCTGCATCTTCTCGATCAGATCATACCGCTCTTCGAGGAGCTTCGCGTCGCAGATCGGGTTGAGGAGCCGTTCGCGCAGCAGCCGCTTTCCCATTGCGGTGGAGGTTTTGTCGATCAGCTTGAGCAGCGTCATCTCGTCCGCATCGCGGGAGATGATCCCCAGCTGTTCGGCGGCGTTGTTCCCCAGGTACATGTAGCGCGACGTCCCCAGAAAGGTCGGGCGGTTCATCTTTTCGATGATTAGGGCATCATGGTCGATGATGACGTTGATCAGCACCCCCAGCGATTCAGAAGCGTAGGGATAGCGCTCCAGGTCGAGGTACTCGATGGGGCTCAGCAGCGAGCGGATCTGGTAGATCCGGCCGAAAAGCTCGTTCTGATAGTCGACTCGCAGCCGTTTCTCATTCGTGCTCGTGCGGTGGTGGGTGGAGAGTTCCAGATAGCGCCCCACCTCCTCGGCGTCAATCTCGCCGCCGCAATACGTCACAACAACCTCGGAGGTCTGATAGCTCTGCAGGAGGGTGAACACTTCGTCCAGCGCATAGGTCTTGTCCTCGCGCGTTCCGTGTATCTCGTTGATGAGGGTTTTCCCCGTTCCGACGTCGATTGCCGCGTACCCGATGGAATAGACCCCGTGGTTCTGGTCGATCAAAAGCGAGGCGATGTAGTTCTCGCTCGCTTCGGCGATGTAGTCGAAATTGGTCCCCGGAGAGATGATGTTGGAAATGTAGCGGCGGATATGCGGAGGCTCCCCCTGCTGGCGGACGAGGACGATCGTATATTTCTTCGACTGCACCAGACGGCTCAGATACCGCTCGATCGAGACGGTGGGGACCCCGGCCAGCAGAGGATTTTGGATGCTGTTTTCGAGGATCGTCTTGTTTTTACGGGTGAGCTGGATATTGAGGAACTCGGCGACTTC
>JAFGUJ010000204.1 GCA_016938595.1 Campylobacterales bacterium
GGCAAACAGGCGCGCATCAGCGTTCGCGTGAACCCCAACATCGATCCCAAAACCCACCCGTATATTTCGACAGGGCTGCATGACAACAAATTCGGGGTCGAAATCGATGCGGCCAAGCGGATGTACATCCATGCCAAAAACTCTCCCCATCTTGATCCTGTCGGGATCCATTTCCACATCGGAAGCCAGCTGACCGAACTCGAACCGATTTACGAAGCGGCGGTGATCGTCGCGGATCTGCTCCGCTCCCTCCAGGCGATAGAGATCGAGATCAAATTTTTCGACATCGGAGGGGGGCTTGGCGTCCGTTATAAGGACGAGACGACGATTTCTCCTTATGACTATGCGCAGGCGATTCTCGCGGCGCTGAAAGGGCTGGATCTGACGATCATCTGCGAGCCCGGGCGCTTTTTGACGGCGAATGCCGGTTATTTTTTGACGAAAGTCCTGTACGAAAAACGTAACGGATCGAAGCGGTTCGTTGTGGTGGACGGAGCGATGAACGACCTGATCCGCCCCAGCCTCTACAAGGCGTACCACCGCATCGAAGCGCTGGAGAAGAGGGGGGATGAGAGCGACGCGGACGTTGTGGGGCCGGTGTGCGAAAGTGGCGATTTCCTGGCGAAAAACTATCCTCTTCCACCTCTGGAGCACAACGACGTCCTCGTGGTCCATAGTGCCGGAGCGTACGGTTTCGGGATGGGGAGCAACTACAACACCCGGGGACGTTCTGCCGAAGTGGCTGTGGAAGCGGGGAAAGACCGCCTGATCCGCCGCCGCGAGAGTTTTGACGACGTTATCGCGTGCGAGCGCGACTATCTGTAGGAAACGCAATGTTTTTTATTGATGTACAGGGAACCTTGATCGAAGACAACACGAAGCTTCCGACACGCGGTGCTGTGGAATTTATCGGCTATCTCAATGCCCACAGCATCCCTTACATGGTGATCACCAACAGCACGAAAAATCCCAGCGATGAATTTCTGGGGTATCTCAACTCGATCGGACTGGCGATTCCGAAGGAACGCTATCTGGACCCTCTGATGATGCTGGAACGTCACATCGGGAAAAACAAGAAAGTAGCCGCCTACGGTTCGGAACCATTTTTGCGGGTTGTGGAGTCGATGGGGTATCTCCTGGATTACAGCAAGCCTGATGTTGTGCTGATCGCGATCAAGGAGGATTTCACTCCGGACGAGTACGCACAGATGATCGAATTTCTCCTCGGGGGAGCCGAACTCATAGGGATGCACGAAACGACTCTCTACGTCAAAAACCACAAACGCTACCCAGGCGTCGGAGCGATTCTGAAAATGCTCGAATTTGCGACATCGGCTCCCTACACCGTGGTTGGAAAGCCCAGCAGAGCGTTTTTCGACGAGGCCCTTCGAAAAATTGCGCTGCAAAAAGAGGGGGCAGCGTATCCGGACATTACGATCATCAGCGACGACATGAAAGGCGATCTCATCGGTGCGCAGGCCCTGGGGATGCGGGGGATACTGCTTCTCAGCGGGAAGATCCGCAGCGCCGATGAGATACTTCCCTCGCTTAAAGCGCACGAACGCCCCGTCGCGATTTACGCCGATATGCAAGAGGTATTGGAGAGATTATGAATACACTGGAAGAGTGCAGAGCACGTATCGATGAACTCGACAACGCGGTGGTCGAGCTGTTGAACCGCCGTATGGAAGTGGTTCGCCGCGTGGGCGAAATCAAACATGAAAGCAATACGGCGATCTACCGCCCGGAACGGGAAAAAGCGATTATCGATCGGTTGTGCCAGATCAGCGAACAAATGGGGGGGCTGCTCAACCGCCAGGCGATTGAGGCCGTTTTTCTCGAAATTTTTGCCGTTTCCCGAAACCTGGAGCTTCCCGAACGGATTGCCTATCTGGGGCCCGAGGGGAGCTTCACCCATCAGGCGGCAGAGTCGAGATTCGGGGCGATGAGCGATTACCTGTCGCTGGGGTCGATCGAAGCGGTGTTTAAAACCCTCGAGGCGGGGCGCGCCAAATTCGGCGTGGTCCCGATCGAGAACAGCCGTGACGGCGTCGTAGGCGAAACGCTCGACCTGCTGGGAAAAAGCAGCGTCAAGATTGTGGCGGAGCTCTACATGCCGATCCACATGGCGTTTGCCACGAAAGCCGAAAAGATCCACCATATCAAGCGGATCTACTCCAAAGACAAAGGGTTCGGGCAGTGCCGCGACTTTTTGGCGGAGCACGGGTTGGATACGATCGAACACATCCCTGTCGAATCGACGGCCAAAGCGGCGATCCTTGCCTCCAAGGATCCCCAGGCGGCAGCCATCTGTTCGCACATCGCCGCCAAGCTTTACGGGGTGCCGACCCTGTTTGAAAACATCGAGGATACCCAGAACAACGCAACGCGGTTTTTTATCCTCAGTGATTTTAAAAACGGGATCAGCGGAGAGGACAAGACTTCGATTCTCGTTCGTCTGAAAGACGCCCAGAAAGCGGGTGCATTGGTCCATTTCCTTGAAGATTTCGATAAGGCCGATATCAACCTGAGCAAGATCGAAAGCCGTCCCTCGCGCGACAACGACGGTTTTGGGTACTGGTTCTTTATCGACTTTTTCGGCCATATCGACGAGCCCAAAGTTCAAGACGTTATTAAACACCACATCGATGAAGTGACATGGCTGGGAAGCTATGTCAAGGGAGAGTTATGAAATTTAATCACACACTAGAAAGTATCAAGACCTATGAGGCCGGAAAGCCCATTGAACTTGTCGTCCGTGAATACGGGATCGCCCCTGATCAGATCGTTAAACTGGCCAGCAACGAAAATCCTTTCGGGTGCTCCCCCAAGGTCAAAGAAGCGGTTCGTGCCATCATCGACAACATGGCCCTTTATCCGGACGATTCGATGCTGAAGCTCAAAACGGCCCTTTCGGCCAAATACGGTATCGCTTCGAATGAACTCATCATCGGCGCCGGAAGCGATCAGGTGATCGAATTCGCAATCCATGCCAAAGCGCATGAAGGCTCCAAAGTCCTCATGAACAGCATCACGTTCGCAATGTACGAGATCTACGCCAAACAGGTGGGTGCCCAGATCGTCCGAACCGCATCACGCGAGCACAACATGGAAGAATTTTATGCCCTCTATCTTGAGCACAAACCCTCTATTATCTTCCTCTGCACTCCGAACAACCCGACGGGTGATGCTATCAATGCCGAGGAGATGCTCTCCTTTATCGACAAAATCGACAGCGATACCCTTGTGATTGTCGACGGCGCCTATATGGAGTACGCCCGTTTTAAAGACCCCGCAAAAGCGGTCGACCCCCGCGATTTGATCGCCGCGTACGACAACGTGCTGTTCCTGGGGACTTTTTCCAAAGCATACGGTCTGGGAGGTATGCGGGTAGGATACGGAATTTCACGTGCTCCGATTATCGAAGCCCTCTACAAAGTGCGCCCCCCCTTCAACATCACGACCCTCTCACTCGAAGCGGCGTCGGTGGCTCTGGAAGACGAAGAGTTTGTCACCGCCTGCATCAGCGATAATTTCGACCAAATGAAACGGTATGAAGCGTTCGCGGAGTCCAAAGGAATCGATATTATCGAAAGTTATACGAATTTCGTCACTTTATCGCTTCCTGAAGAAAAAAATTCATCAAAAATTGCGCAAGAACTGTTAAAAAAGGGTATGATTGTACGTGATTTAAGCAGTTACGGACTCAACGCAATCCGCGTCACCGTCGGTACTGCCGTACAGAATGACCGATTTTTTGAACTCACCAATCCCTTGGTATAAAGTAGATACAGGTAAAGATGGATTTTAAGGCCCTTTTCTCGCAACTCGTTGTTTTTTTTGGAAAGCTGAACCAGGCGCAAAAGATCATTATCGGAGCGGCGGTTGCGGGAATTGTCGCTTTTTTGGTTTTTCTGGTGGTGTATACCTCCGATGGAAAAGCAAGCAATGACGGGTACCAGGTCCTTTTTGACCAGTTGACGCCCCAGGATGCGGCGAAGGTGATTGAGCAGCTCGAAAAAGACCAGATCCCCTACCGTATCCCCCGCGACAACGTTATCGAAGTCCC
>JAFGUJ010000205.1 GCA_016938595.1 Campylobacterales bacterium
CGATGCCGTCGGTTCGATACGCGATCCGCAGGAGCTGTTCCGGACGGTTACCGACAAGCTGCGTCTCGTCTTCGAGTTCGATTCGGCGGTTATCATCACCTTCGACCGCGACAGGCGTTACATCAATGTTTTTTTCGAAATGCTCCGTTTTGAGCTTCCCGATACCGTTCAGCGCAAAAAGCGGCCGGTTGCAGGTTCCTGGATAGAGCCGCATCTCGGCGATACGACGGTATCGGTCATGACCATCGAGGGAGAAGTCGAGCGCTACCCCGCTGATTTTCCCGTACCGAAGATGCTCTACGAGCTTGGTATGCGGCAGGTTGTGCTGTCGCCGCTGCGTTCCGGCGGCAAGGTGATCGGGTTTCTGAACTTCGTTTCGAAGCATGAAAAAAGCTGGTCGGAAGATGAAAAAGAGCTGCTTTCGACGCTCTCCTCTCCGATTGCCGTTGCGGTCAGCAATGCGCTGGCTTACGAGGAGCTGCGCCAGCGCGAGGCTCAGACCGCCATGCAGCTCGCCGTGAACAACGCGCTGCTCACCATCAGGGACCGGAGCCGGATGATGCTTGCGGTCTGCGAGCAGATCGATCGGCTGGCACCCTGCAGCTTTCTGGGGATCAGAGTGATGGGAAACGACGGCCATTATCGGGTTTTCGACAATTTCATGAAAGAACCGGGCGGAGGGTTCTCTCCTGTGCTTTCGTACGATCATTTCGGGGTTTCCGATTTTCGCGAAATGGCAAGGGAGAGTTTTTCGATTATCGCAAATCCGGGATGCTACTCCGGAGATGATTTCGACCGGCTTGCCCGACAGTACCGTCTTGTGAGTCTGGTTCGCGAAAAACTCGGCGTCTGCTCGGTCATAAGCGTTGCTCTCTGGGACTCCCCCGGAAGCCGGGCGGGTCTGATCATTTCGAATACCTCTCGCGCTTTCGACGATCGCGACCTGCAGACGGTGAGCCTCATCGTGCCCCAGCTGTCGCTTGCGCTGCAGAACTATCTTGCCTACGAGGAGATCGACGAACTGAGGCGGCGGCTTGAGGGCGAGCGGACATGGCTGATCGAGGAGATCAAGGGATCGCACGATTTCGAGGAGATTA
>JAFGUJ010000042.1 GCA_016938595.1 Campylobacterales bacterium
ATCAAACTGAAAAACGTCATTGAACAGGTCATCTACGAAAACGGCAACCTCTCGTTTGCACTCCAGAGCGAAATCGATGCGCTCACCCTGCAGATGGCCAACGATCTGGCAGCCAATTTTGAAAGCCTCACCAGCAGCAACCTCAATTACAAAAGCGAAAACTCCAACCTGCTGGCCGAATACAAAAAAGCGGTCGATCTGAGCAACATCGTCTCAAAAACAAACCCGAAAGGGGTCATCACTTACGTCAATGACAAGTTCTGCGAGATTTCGGGCTACACGCGCGATGAACTGATCGGAAAACCGCACAACATCATCCGGCATCCCGATATGCCCAGAGAAGCATTCAAAGGGCTGTGGGACACCATCAAAGCCAAAAAAAGCTGGAACGGCATCGTCACAAATATGAAAAAAGACGGAAGCCAGTACATCGTCGACACCACCATCATTCCGATCCTCGACGTTGACGGGGACGTCGTCGAATACATCGCAATCCGGCACGACATCACCGAGCTCGAAGAGACCAAGCAGCAGCTCAGAAACATCAACAAGGCCATGAAGCACAAGGTCGACGAGCTCTACTCCATGACCAACACCCTGGAGCAAAAAGCTTACAAGGACACTCTGACCGGGATCAACAACCGGGAAAACTTCGAAGACATCTTTACGACAGAGATCACGCACGCGAAAGAAACCCATCTGCCCCTGAGCCTGATCATCTTCGATGTGGACAATTTCAAACAGATCAACGATACCTACGGGCACCAGGCCGGCGACAGCATTCTCATCGACCTGGTCAACCTGATCGGAAACAACATCAAACACGGGGATATTTTTGCGCGGTGGGGAGGCGAAGAGTTCGTTATTCTGGCCCCATCAACCGAAATTGGCGGTGCTCATCACCTGGCCGAAAACCTTCGAAAGCGGATCGAATCTCACCCCTTTGATTACGTCGACAAAGCCGTGACGGTGAGCCTGGGAGTGGCCCAGCTCAGCGCCGAAGACACCAAAAGAACCTTTTTCGAAAAAGCGGACAGAGCATTGTACGACGCAAAAAAGCACGGCAAAAACAGGGTTGCTGTGGACGATCCAACCCAGGACCCCGGCAATCGGCTCCTCTGAATCCTTACCCGGGCCTGCCTGCCCGTCCCTGCACCACGATCAAAATCGCCCCGATGTCGTAAATATCCTGAATAATTAAGTGGGAATTTCGATATAACAGTGTATAATTTCATTCTTCCAATCATAGACAGGTGGCCGAGTGGTCGAAGGCGCACGCCTGGAACGCGTGTGTAGGGCAACCTACCGAGAGTTCGAATCTCTTCCTGTCTGC
>JAFGUJ010000043.1 GCA_016938595.1 Campylobacterales bacterium
AAACCGGTCACGATTGCCGAGTGGTACGATGCGGCGTTCGGGGATAACCTCCCCAAACTCAAAGAGACGGCAACCAACGATCCGCGCTATATGAACGAGGAATTCCCGGTCTATGCCTATCTACGTGATCACGGAACATGGCTGGAAGAGGACAAAATCTACCATGCGATGGAACGCGAACTGAAATTCGAAGACGGTGAGGTTATTTCCCACGGTCACAAATTTGCAGCCAGTACGATGAGTGTCGGAGCCGGCGGTATTATTACGGCAACCGACCACCATGGAAAAACATCGAAGATCGGTGTCGAGGTAGACGGTAAGAAAATGGAAGGTTTTGCAACCCTCTCCAAAAAACTCGAATTCTATACCCAGTGGGCAACCGATTGGAAATGGAGAGAGTACGCCGTTCCGTTCTATCCACGCACCGACAAAGAGAAAACGGAGATGGAACACATCGTATCGCATGTCAACCATATGTACATGAAAGAGGAGAATTCGTTCGCCCTCAATACGGTCTTCCGTCTGCCGTACAACATTCATACCCGTTCGGCGAACTCCAAACATTTGATGGAGATCAGCCAGAACCACGATCCGATCTGGATCTCGACCAAAGATGCGCAGCGTCTCGGATTCAAACGCGGTGATGCGATCCGCGTCAGAATCGTCGACTCGGTTTCAGGTCTCGACAGCGGACATTTCGTAGCGATGGCCGTACCAACAGAGGGTGTACTTCCGGGTACGCTGGCGTGTTCACACCACGGCGGACGCTGGAAGCTTACCAATGCGGTTACGATTCCTAACGGTGTCAGCGACGGAAAAGTGGCCACGGGAGCAGCACCGCGCGATCTGAACAACAAAGAGTTTATTGCCGAATCACCCGAAAATGCCGGACGCGAAGGGGCGCAGAGCAAAATCGACGATTACAGCGGTACCACCGGTATCAACAGCTTCGGGGTACCCGTTGCCGAGATCCAGATGGACGGTAAAGTCGGTAAACTCAAATACGTTGAGGGGATTAAAGGGTTCAAGGCGGAACGTTTCGCCGATTATAACCGCGACTCCGGCAACGTATGGTGGGACGGTCTGAGCGGTTCATGGCAAAATGCCGTGGCTGCAGCCCATCCGGACCCTGTGTCCGGGATGCACTGCTGGCACCAGAAGGTTCTTTTGGAACCGGCGCAGGCGGGAGACAAAATCGGGGATATTTTCGTAAACTACGACAACAACCTGAAAATCTATCAAGCATGGCGTGATCAGCTCAGCCGCGGACTGGATGAAAATTCAACCATCCGCCGCCCGCGTCACATCAAACGCCCATGGGTCAGCCTTGACCCGTCGGCGTACGACGTTTCTATCAAAGCCTAATGCGTTGCGAACTTCCGGGAAAGGTTTCCCGGAAGTTTAAACGCCTCTTCTTATGAACTTTTCAGTCCTATAAGCTACAATCCCATCAACATATTCAAAGGCATAACAAGAATGGATGAAATTATCGCACGAAGCAATCTGTACGCTCTCTTATCTCGGATACTTCTCCAAGAGTTGGACACCGAAACGCTGCATACCGTTAAAACCGATGAGACCGTTTTGGAGTTTTTCCCCCACTGGAACGAATGGGAAAAACGGCTCACCACTCCCGATCAGCAGCTTTTGGAAGAGTATCTTAATCCCGATTTTGTCAACCTGTCGATTTTGCACCTCGTACCGTATGAGACCTTTTACACCCGCGCCGACCAGATGATCGAAACCGGGGGAGCCAATCCCGTGACCGATATGTACAGCGCGTACGATTTTGTCGTCGACTATGAAGTGGCACGGGTCGTGTCGGCCGATCATATCGGCATCGAACTCGAGTTCATGCACCACCTTTGCGAAGCGCAGAAAAAAGCGATGGAGGAAAACGATACAGACGCGGTAAAGGAACTGATGGAGATTCAGCACCGTTTCCTCAATACCCATCTGCTCAAATGGGCACCGATGTACCTGATCAACATGAAATACGAATCGCGCACGCCGCTTTATTACGATGCGGCGGAGACGGCACTCGAATTTATCCTCTCCGACAATGAAATGCTGAGTGGTGCACTCCAGCCGTGAGCCTGCTGAATTTTTCACCGGTACGGTGCGTCCGCGCGTTGAGCGTCCATTCGATCTGCAGTGACTGCAGCGATAGCTGTCCTACCGCGGCTATCAGTCTCGCAGGGCGGCTACCCTCGATCAATCAGGCACTGTGTGTCGGATGCGGCGGGTGTGTAGCCTCATGCCCCACCGAAGCGTTGAATCTGGACGATTTCAGCGCTACCGAGTTTTTCTTTTCGTTTGCAGCCGAAGAGGAAAATCTAGTGTCGTGTCAGAAAAACGTACCGTGTCTGGCGGCATTGTCTCCGGAACACATGATTGCGCTGTGCGGTTTGAAAAAAGGGCTCACACTGGACACCGGACACTGCGCAGGATGCGAGATAGGGGGAAAAGTCCTCGAACCGCTCAGGAGCAGTGTTGAGAATGTCAATTATCTCCTGGAGGCGACCGAATCGGAGCATCGTGTGGAATGCAACGACATTGCTTTTCGCGATCCGCAGGAACAGGAGTACAAGGAGCGGCGCGATTTTTTCAAAACCTTTCACCTTCGCGGAATTGCAAAAGTGCGCAATGATTTTGAAAAGGAGATCCTCCGTACGACGGATGAATATGTGGATTACGCGGTCGACACGGCGCATACACAGGATCTGCGGATGAAAAAGATCACCGACCGGCGCAAGCTTTTTTATACGGCGATGAAACGTCTGGAAAAACCTTCCCTCTACCACATCGTAGAGGCTGACAGGATCACGTTTACCTCCCAGAAGTTGATGGACGAGGCGAAATGTACGGCATGCGAAATGTGCTACCGTGTCTGCCCGACAGGGGCACTCAGCTCGGACATGCGCAACAGCAAGATCGATTTCGATCCGTTCTTGTGTGTCAAATGCCATTTGTGCCATGACGTGTGTGAAACGGACGCGATCACCCTGTCAACGTCGTATAATCTGAAAGAGTGGTATGAACCGGCGGTGCAGAATCTGGTGACCTATTCCGTCCGCCGGTGCGATGAGTGCGACGGTCTTTTCAGTTCGGTCGCCGGAGAGAAAATCTGCCGCCGATGCCGTCTCGAAGAGGAAGAGGCAATGGAATTATGGGGACTAAAGGAGAGCAAATGATGAACAACGACAATTCGATCACTGCCGAGACGGCGTTGTACGGCTTTATCGCCGAAAACGCCCAGAGCAGTCGTTTCGCCGTGAGCGTGAACAAACTGTTTAAAGCGGACGCCATCAATGCGATGGTGATTCCAATGAACATCCGTCCTGATGACGTGGCCTTCACGATTTCACAGATGCGAAGCTCGAAACTAAGCGGAGCGGTCATCGCCAATGAATACCAGGCCGAATCGTTTGAACTGCTTGACGAGGCGACCGAGGCGGCCAAAACAGCGGGATATTGTGATCTGATCCGTATCGAGGGGGGGCGTTTGATCGGGGATCTGATTACTCCGGCCGCACTGGAAAAATATGCCGAGGCATTCGATGAGGATATCGCTCTGATGGCGACAAGCCGCTATTTTTATGAACTTGCAACAGGAGAAAAAGAATGAATACCCATGATTTGAGCGATCTGCGCGCTGAATTCGACCAGTTTATCCGGGGGAAATGCGACACCGAAAACTGTGCAACGACTGCCGAGAACGAAGATGCGGAAGAGGCCGTCCCCGCGTTCGTCGATGAGCTTGCCGACAAGCTATTGGCTCCGTACCACAGCGGTGCGTATTTTTCGCGTCTGGACATCAAGCGGGTCGCGGAAGCGATCGACGAATCGTTGCCGATCAAAGAGCGTAAACGTATGCTCAAGGCCCTTTTCCGCCACACGACGTCCAAAGAGTATCTGCGCCGTGCATTTGATGAGTTCAACCGCCATTTCGGTGGTCGTATTTTGATTTATCAGGAACTCTCGAGCGCCTTTCCCGCATCCAAGACCATTTTCGATGAAAATATCGCTAAAATACATAAAACCCAAAAGATGCTGGACCAGATCGTCGAAGATTTTGAAGAGATTGAGCCGACGGACGAGCCGATGATGGTGTAAACCGCCTCAAAAGGTAGAAGGATGAAGAGTTTCAAGGCACGTGCCCAGACGGTGATAACATTGGTAGTTATCGCCGTATCGGCCGCACTAACCTTCTACCATATCTCTCAGGAAAAACGCTACATTTCCGAACGGACAGAGCGCGCGTCCGAGGGGATCAGGCGGACATTCGAATCGATTGTCAAGGACACCGAACAGCAGTATCGTTTCCGCACCTATGCGACGCTGAACGCTCCGGGAGTGATGGAAGCGTTCAAAGCGCGAGACAATGAAACACTCTACCGTTTGATTTTACCTCGCTACCAGGCACTACGCGTAGAAAACCCCTACTTGACGATCATGCAGTTTCATGCGGCTGACGGGCATTCCATCCTGCGTGTCCACATGAAAGCAAAATATGGCGATGACATTGCCGCACGCCGCCCCATGCTCCGGGAAATTCATGCCGGGCATCAGCTGATCAGCGGATTTGAAGGGGGGCTTGGGGGGATTGCCTTTCGGGTGATTGTGCCGATCGTGGATCAAGGGGTCTATGTCGGAGCGCTGGAATACGGTATCGATACCGGCTATTTTGTCAAAAAGATCAAGAACTTTGCCGGATCGGACAGCGTCATGATGATTCACAAAGAGTGGCTCGGCGCAGCGGACCGGGACGTGTACTCGCAGGGGATCGGGCAGTATTATTACAGCACGATACTCGAAGAACGCAAAGATCTACTGGAATCGTTTGCGCGTCAAAACCCCTATCTCGAACCGCGTCATGTTCAGCATGAAGGAAAATCTTTTGAAATCAATCCTCTCTTTTTAAAAGACTCGAAAAATCGAAATGTCGGGATTATTATTTCTACGCATGACGTAACCGGTACAAACCAAAATATCATCGACACCTTGATCGGCAGCAGCATCCTCACGCTTTTACTGGCCGCTTTGCTGTGGGGGCTGTTTGAATATGCTTTTCGCACCCTTGTCGGAAAGCTCATGCTTCAGGAACAGTATATCGATACGATCCTCGATTCCCAGAAAAATCTCGTCATTGTCACCGACGGTCAAGAGATTATCTATGCCAACCGGGCATTTTTCGATTATTTTCACATAGATTCTTTGGAATGGTTTCGGCAAAAACATCAATGCGTATGCGCTTTTTTTGAGTCATCACCGGCACAGGAGTATCTGCAGCCGCAAATCGATGGTGTCACATGGACCGAGTATCTGATACGGCACAGCGAACAGGAGAATCGGGTCAAAATGACAATGGATGGCAAAACATCTATTTTTACCGTACATTCGAAAAAAATGGAATATCAAGGGCAGATACGCCATGTCGTCGTTTTCACCGATATCACCAACCTTAATGAGCTCGCGACGCAGGATATGCTGACCAAGCTGGCAAACCGGTTTCAGTTTGATAAGGTACTGGAACATTCCATTCATCTTGCGATCCGGCACGGGAACCCTTTATCGATGCTGCTGATCGATATCGACCATTTCAAGGATGTGAACGACCGTTATGGTCATCTGGTGGGAGATGAAGTGCTCAAGACACTTGCCAAAATCTTGACGGTAAGTGTGCGTAAAAGTGACGTGGTAGCGCGGTGGGGAGGCGAAGAGCTGGTGATTTTACTTCCCGACAGTGAGCTGGCATCTGCCGTCAAACTGGCGGAACTCCTTCGTCAGAAGATCGAAAAACACGAATTTCCCTCTGTGGGGAGAGTTACCTGCTCGATCGGTGTCGTGCAGTGGCGGGAGGGGGAAAATACCGACACCCTGTTTCATCGGGCTGACGAAAAACTCTATGTGGCCAAAGAGGGGGGACGAAACCGGGTCGTCAGCTGACAAGCCCCGATTGAAGGAGGATCTGCCAGACAAGGGCGGAAGAGATCCCTGCCGCAAATCCGGCGATAATATCATCTCCCATTACCCCAAGTCCGCCCTTGGCTTCGCGGTCGATCCGGCCGATGATGGAGGGTTTTTTGATGTCATAAAGGCGGAAAAAGAGAAAGCTCAGAACAATCTGAAGGGCGAGGCCGTTTTCCCATGAGGCCAGATCGCCAAAAGCGAACATGGCACCCGGTGCGATGGAGAGGGCCAGCCACATTCCGGCCAATTCGTCGATGACGATCCGTTTGTCGTCATGGATACCGCTGTGCGCTTCGTAGCGGTCGATGCTTTTGATCGCGATCAGTGTGATCAGCAACGTGGCAAGAAACAGGGTCTGAGGCCCAAGATAGATGAGAACAGCCATCCCCAGCGGTAACGCGGCAAGGGTACCTGCCGTTCCCGGGGCTTTGGGAAAGAGGCCGCTGTAGCCTACGGTAATGAAAAACCAACGAATATCCATGTATTCCCTTTTTTAATTGAGCGACGTTGTCTGATACAGCCGCATCAGTTCGACGTAGAAATCTTTTTCGGTGTGCTCTTCGAGCAGGCCGTTGACGGGCATGATGTCGTAGTAGAGTTTCGCGAGGTTTTTGAAACGGTTCGGGAAGAGGGCCGCGACGATCATCGACGAAATCTCTTTGCGCACGAGGACGGCGGGGGGGAGAAGCCCCTGCTGCATCAGCTCCAGAATCGATTCGGAGTGGTAGGAGATATGGTGGTGGTGGCCGTGTGGACAGGTTTGTACACTCACCAGCGTCTTGCACTGGTTGCAGTAGACGTATTCGCTTGAAATCCCCACATCGATCTCGATCCCTACCAACCGGTCAACGACCGATTTGTTGGCATTGTGGTCGTAATACATGCCGATACCTGCATGGTTCTGCCCGATCATGAGGCGGTCGCATCCGTAGTTTTTGGCGACGATCGCATCGAGGATCACCTCGTTGCATCCGGCAAAAATATAGCTGCTCTCCAGCGGCACGATGACGGCGCGGCCGCGGGGGAGGTAATGGTCGACAAAAAATTTGAGTGCGTCATAGCGCAGATCGTAGGCAAGATTGGCGTTGTTGTAGGGCTTTAGGAGGAAAATGACGATCAGGTCGGTCCCCTCGAGTGTCTGGCGGATTAGCCGTTCATGGGCCCGGTGAAGGGGATTCGCTGCCATGAACATCGCGGTGGTGTGGTGCGCTCCGAGCTCTTCTTTGGCGTCGTTGATCATCGACTGGAGCATTTTGACCGGTGTCAGATCGATCTCGTAATCACCGCATATGGCGTATTTTCCGAGCCGTCTGTGGGTGGCGCTGACCCCGGGATGGGAGGGATCTTCGGTTCCGTAGATTTGGCGTAGCCGCTCTTTGGGATCGATCTGGAATACTTCGTCGACGCACAGTTGTCCAACAATCTCACCATCGCACACGAGATCGAGGGTCTCCCCTTTTTTGGCACTGGTCAGGATGGTTTCATTCACCTTTCCGCTGGGGGAGAGGATGAGGGGAAAAGGGAAGGTTTTGCCGTTGAACATCCCGGTGGCGAGGACCTCTTTGCTCTGTGCCTCGTTCATCAATCGGGTGACCGGATC
>JAFGUJ010000044.1 GCA_016938595.1 Campylobacterales bacterium
CTGCTCAGTATTTACCTGCTGATCAAGAAACGTCCCCGTTTTTTTGGGGTTGGACCCCTCGAACCCGACCCGCTT
This sequence comes from Campylobacterales bacterium, assembly GCA_016938595.1. GTDB lineage: Bacteria > Campylobacterota > Campylobacteria > Campylobacterales > Sulfurimonadaceae > Sulfuricurvum. Next base: position 76 of record JAFGUJ010000044.1, read on the forward strand.
GCGCAGAGCGTGATCGTGCTGGGGACCAGCTTCGTTAAGCTCGTGCAGGTGCTCGCCACCCGTAACGATTTTTTCGATGAACGTTATCTGGAGGTGCTCCGCTCCATCCATGACGATCTCCCCCCGATGGGGGAGGAGGAGTGCCGCCGCGTCCTTGGGCGCGCATTTGTACAATGGCCGTTCGAGCGGTTCGAGGAGACCCCGATCGCCTCGGCGTCCATCGGGCAGGTGCACGAAGCCTGTCTGAACGATGGGACGCGTGTCGCCGTTAAGCTGCGGCGCGAGGGGATCGAGCGGCGCATCCGGGCCGATATCCGCATCATTTCGGCCTTCAACCGCCTTTTTCGCCCCCTGTTTTCACCTCTGACGCGTCACTCCGTCGAATCGGTCGTGAGCGAATTTTCCTCGATGATCGTGCAGGAGTGCAGTATGCGGCGCGAACGGCAGAATCTGGAGCGTTTCAGCGTTGTCTATGCGGACGCCGGGATACGGTTTCCGACCCCCTACGCGGCGTGGTGCAGTGACGATGCGCTGGTGATGAGTTTCGAGGAGGGGTTCCGGTTTGACGACAAAGAGGCCATTGCGGCGCACAACATCGACATCTCTCCCATCATCGACCGGCTGGTCCGCTTCTACACCGAACAGATGCTGGTAAAGGGATTCTTCCATGCCGACCCCCATCCGGGCAATCTGCTGATCAGCCCTGCGGGGGAGCTGATTTTGCTCGATTTCGGGATGGTCAAGCGGGTCTCCAACCCGATGCGGATCGCCATCATCGAGCTGATACGCGCCGCACACGAAAAAGACTACGAAGCCTACGTCAGCGCCGCCAAGCGGATGGGGACGGTGGCGTATGACGCCCCCTCGTCCGAACTGGCCGAATTCACCGAGCGGATGTTCGAGATATTCGGCAACGACGCCCTCGACAGCGGCAGCATGCAGCAGCTGGCGTTCGAGGTGATGGAACAGACGCGAAACCTCCCGTTCAAACTCCCGCAGGAGGCGATTTACATCCTCCGCGTCAGTGCCATCATCGAGGGGCTTGGGACAACCTACATCGAAAATTTCAACGGGATAAAGGACATCCTCCCTATCCTGCAGCGTAACATCCCCCGTGCGCTGGGGGTGAAAGAGTCGCTGTGGGAGAATATTCGCGATGAGGTCCGCCGACTCCCCGACGATATCGCCGCGGCCAGAGAGACGCTGCGAAAAGCGAGCCGGGGGGAGCTCAACGTCGAGATATCCCCGATGCAGATCGAGAGCATCCGGCACGCGTTCGAAGCCTCGTTGCGTCCGCTCCTCACCGCGTTGACCTTCGCGCTGGGAAGCATGGGAGCATGGATGGCGGATTGGAAAAACGCCGCTTTTATGCTGTTGGCGGCGGCGATTCTGCGCCTCTGGTTCCGGTAACGGCTTTGGGGATCAGGAGGGAAACGTTTTGCTCTATCCTAGTAGAGCACTTCTTTGAAATGCTCCAACGCCCGCTGAGAGGAGCTTTTATGCTCGACGATGGGGGGAGGGTAGCCAGACAACATTAGGCGGGAGAGCTTGGATTCGTCGTGCAGGATTTTCGCCTCGACGCCGGAGAGTTCGGGAATCCAGCGTCGGATGTACTCCCCCTCATAATCGAATTTTTTCCCTTGCGTGTAGGGGTTGAAGATTCGAAAATAGGGCTGCGGATCGACTCCCGTCCCCGCGCTCCACTGCCAGGAGAGGATGTTGCTCGCCGCATCGTAGTCCAGCAGATGCGCGGCGAAGAATTTCTCCCCCTCCTGCCACGGCAGCAGCAGGTTCTTTGTCCAGAAACTCGCGCACACCATCCGGACGCGGTTGTGCATCTGACCCGTCTCCAGCAGCTCACGGATACCCGCATCGACGAGGGGAACCCCCGTTCGCCCCTCGTAAAACGCTTCGGCGTACTCGCCGTTCCACACCCCTGCAAACAGGTAGCGAAAATTCTCCGCAGTCAGAGCGGGGAAATGATACAGCAGCATCGCGTAAAACTCCCGAAACACCAGTTCCCGGAAAAACGGCTCCGTATCGGTCCCCTTTTTCTTCTCTCCCGCCAGCCACCGCAGTACGGCGCGGATCGAAATCATCCCGAAACGCAGATCGGCCGAGAGGTGCGAGGTCGCTCCCAGCGCGGGGAAGTCGCGCTCGGTAGCGTAGCAGGAGAGGAGCGGGGAAAAACGCACCAGCTTTTCGGACGGCGAGAGGTATGGCGCGAGCGGTGCGGGAGAAAACCCGAGCGATTCGAGGGAAATCGGCGTGGTGCGGCGGTGCTGATCAGCGATCACGTGGATAACGCCGCTCTCCCAGGCAAGGAGCTGCTGCGATGCGGGGAGGTGCTCTTTCATATGGATGGGGGTGAAGAGGGCTTTGGCCCGGTTATAGAAAGGGGTGAAGACGAGATAGGGACTCCCGTCATTTTTAAGCACTTCGTCGGGTTCGAAGATGTAGGTGTCGTTCAGATAGCGGAACGGGAGGAGATGGGAGACATCCCGGTCGCGCTCCCTCGCATAACGGTCGTAGTCCCCCGAGGCGCACACTTCGTCAAATGCTCCGTTTTCAAGAAGCCACGAAAACACCTCTGCGGGTCTGCCGTGGAAAAGGATCAGGTCGAGTCCTCGCAAGCGGAGGGAAGCTTTGAGACGGAGGAGGGCCTCGAAGAGGTAGGTGACACGCCGGTCGTCCCGCGCCAGTCCAGAGAGGATGGCCGGATCGAAGATGAAGATCGGAAGCACCTCCCCTTCCAATGAGAGGAGGGGGTTGTCGTCGGTTCGCAGATCGCGGCGGAACCACAGGATACGGCGCATCTACTTTCCTGCGTCGAGGTGGGAGCGAAGAGCGAGGCTCTTGGGATAGGGGTCGAGGAACCGCTGCCCCAGGAGGTAGTCGGTGGCGTATTTTTTGGCGTAGAGATGGAGCGTCGAAAGGGGGACGATGAGGGGGAGGATCTTTTCGGCATAGTCGCGGATCTGCTCGTGGAGGATCGCTTTTTCCTCGCGGCTCAGATCGTTTTTGAAAAACCCGGCCATGTGCTCCAGAACGTTGCGGGTCCGCTTGATCGAACTTTTGTGAGCGATGGCGGTTTTGAAAAGCTCTTCGTATCTTTCCAGCAACGTTTCGAAGGGGAGGGAATCGCGGTTGGCGACGACGTTGCCCAGCTGCCGATAGAGCATCTCGTTTTTGGATTGCAGCAGAAACTTGTGCTCGGTGTGGAAGCGGACCAGGGCTTTCATATCCGGGGAAGAGGCTTTGAACTCTTCGAACCGCGCGTAGGCGAACACCTGCATGACGAAGTTTTCCCGCAGCCACATATCCTGCAGCCGCCCCTCTTCCTCCATCGGGAGGTGAGGAAAACGCTCGCGGCACATGGCGGCAAAGACACCGTCCTCTTTCCCTTCGCAAAAGCCGTTGTCCAGGTAGAGCTTGGCGCTTTTCATCCCGCAGCTGGGGGATTTGGATTTGAAAACGATTCCGCACAGCTGCTCGGCCGATATCCGCTCCAGTTCGTGCGCGCTCTCGCGCTCCAGCGCTTCGGTGAGGTCGGCTCCGTTTTTGTTGCTGTGCACTTGTATTTCTCCCTCGCTGTTGCGTACGAGGCGGACCGAAGGGCGTGGGGTGCCGAACGCGAGATGTTCGGGGCAGAAGGGGACGAACTGCGCGAACAGCCCCAGATCGTCGGTGATGAAGTGGTCGTGCTTGTGCCCCCCGTCGAAGCGGATTTTTTCTCCGAGGAGGCAGGCGGATACGGCGAGTGTCATGGTAGTTCCTTGTAGCGGATGTTGAGATATTCCCCGGCGGCTTTGTGGTTCAGCGGTCCCGGTCCATGTCCGAGCGAAGGGGCGCTGAGGATTGCATCGGTCACGAATGCCTTGGCCCGTTCAATCGCGTGGTCCAGCTCCAGCCCCAGCGCGAGGCTGGCGGCGATGGCGGAGGAGTAGGTACACCCGGTGCCGTGCAGATCGGTCGACTCGATTTTCTGGGAAGTGAATACCCGTTTCTGCCGTCCGAGGTAGAGGAGATCGGCGATGATACGGTCCATCACGTGCCCTTTGATCAGGACCGGGGAGGGGTGGGCGATGAGGTCGCTCAGCGAATCGCTGTCGCCGCTGCGGTAACCGAAAAGGCGGTACGCCTCGTGCAGGTTCGGGGTTGTGAGGGTGACGGCTTTGGAAAATTCGCGCAGCGCATCGATCGCATCGTCTTTTAGCAGAGGCGATCCGGCCTTGGAGACACAGACGGGATCAAGGACGATGGGGATGCCGAGGGGTTCGACGATGGCGCGGACCGTTTCGATGATCGCCGCGTCGTAAAGCATCCCGATTTTGATCGTATCGACGCGAAAGTCGTCCAGGACGCTGTGTATCTGCTCCGCGACAAAAGAGGGGTCCACCGGGAAGATCGACTGCACCCCGGTCGTGTTCTGGGCGGTGAGGACGGTGAGAACGCTGGCACCGTAGACCCCGAACGCTTCGAATGTTTTGAGGTCGGCCTGGATGCCGGCCCCTCCGCTGCTGTCGGATCCGGCGATGGTGAGGACGGTTTTCATGGAGCTGCTCCGTTATTTTCTTTGAATCATATAGGATTCTCTCTGCGCTTCGTAGGGCGGATATGTCACTTGAACCGGTTGCGGAACTGCTTCGCCCCCTCTTTGGAACTGTCGACGTACTCTTTGATCCCCTCGAACGTGAAGCGTATCCGGCTCTGGTCGACCGTCTCCATGCCGCGAATCCGGTTGAGATTGATCAGGTAGGAACGGTGGACCCGCAAAAAACCGTGGGGTTCGAGGAGGAGTTCGAGATCGGAGATCTTTTTGGGGTAGTAGGCGAACCCCTCTGCGCTCCTCAGAATCGTCTCGGCAAGATCGGCTTTGACGTAGAGGATCTCGCCCGGGGTGAGGAGGAGGTGGTTTTCTCCCGTTTTGGCAATGAGGCGCAGCTCGCGGGGAGACGATTTGGCCTGTACCCGCTCGATCGCGCGCGAAAGCTGTTCGGCGCTGTAGGGCTTTAGGAGGTAATCGACCGCCCCGACATCGAACGCGCTGAGGGCATGGTTTTCATGGGCCGTCTGGTAGACGATGGCGAGCTTTTCGTGGTCGTAGCGCAGGGCATAACCCAGCTCGATTCCGTCCATCTGCGACATCGAGATGTCCAAAAACGCGATGTCAAAAGGGCGGCTTCGGGCAAGCTCGAGGGCTTCGGCTGCGCTGGAGGCACGGACAACGTTGACGTAGCCGAGCGATCCGAGGAGCCGTTCGAGGCGGTCGAGCGCGAGGGGTTCATCATCGACGATCAAAATGTTCATGGCACTCCTTTAGTTCGATAAGATAGGCGGGAGGATCGAAACTCTCGATCCATACATCCCCCCCGCACAGATGCTCCAGCCGCTCTTTGAGGTTGGCCAGACCGATTCCGAATGTGGCGTTCGAAATAGCTTTTCCGGTGTTGGAAACGCGGATGCGGGTCTTGTCACTGTGCGTGACGGCGACGCGGATGATGAAAGGGGAGGCGTTTGGAACAAAGCCGTGTTTGACGGCGTTTTCGGCGATGAGCTGTATTGAAAATTTCGGAACCGGGATGTTCTGGAGTTCGGCGGGAAGATCGGTTTGCAGAACGAGGGAACCCTGAAACCGGATGTTTTCGAGTTCGAGGTAGTCGCGGACGTTGCGCAGTTCTTCGCTGAGGGGGATAAGGGAGCGCTCTTTCATCGTATTGCGCAGAAATCGGGAGAGTTTGAGGAGCGCTTCTTCCGCTTTTGCGGGGTCCTGGTGAACCAGTTCGGAGAGGGAGTTGAGGGAATTGAACAGAAAATGGGGGTTGAGCTGGGTGTCGAGCGAGCTGAGGCGGCTGCGGACGAAGAGGCGCTCACTCTGTTCTTTGAGGTTGCGGGTACTGACGATACGGTACATGAGCCTTCCCAGCAGATAGGTGAGACCCCCGACGATCGAGGCGCTCACCAGAGGGTGGGTATGGAACAGACCGACCGTGCGGATCGGCAGCGGTGTGAGGAGAAAATGGGAGCTTAGAACCCCCAGAAACCCCGAAGCAAACGAAAACAGAGCCGCCACGGCATTCCACCACAGGGTGGGAATGCGCGGGAGGATGTAGCGGTTCATGGAAGTGACGAAGAGAAACGAAAAGAGGGTGATCAACGAGCCCAGAGTGACTCCGAATACCGCTCCGTCGACCCACGGCAGCGACAGGAGATGGTATCCCAGCACCGAGAGGAGCGAGGAAAATAGGATCCCCGTGATCCCGATTCCGAACCAGTCGCGCAGAGTGATTTTCAGTTCATTCATTCAGCAGCCTCATCAGATTCATGGCCCCCATCGCCACGCCGGGCCATCCCTGTGCGGCGTAGCTCGTATCTCCCACCTGGTAAAACCGCTCTATGGGGGTGTCGTTGGAAGGGAGGAAGGGGAGAATGTTCGTACGGCTCATTGCTATCCCTCCCAGCTGTGTTCGGTTCAGGTAGCGGCCGAACGTTTTGGGCGTCGCCGCAAAACTCTCGACGATGCTGTCCCTTGGTAGAGAGAGTGTATCACAAATCCACTGCTCTAGCAAGGTATGGAGTTCGTGTTTTTTGCGGCGGTATTCACCGGGGGAGATATCTTTCCACCACCGCGCATCGGTGTGGATCGATGCCGTGACACTGTAGTGCCCTTCGGATGCGATATGGGTATCGGCGGGGTCGCTGAAGGAGACGAAAAGAGCTTTGGAAAGGGTGTTGGGTATGATATTGTCTGATATGAGCTGATAATGGTGGGAAAACGGCGTTTTAGACGCGACGGTCATGTAAAGGACAAAGGCGCTCTGGTGGTTGTTCAGCTTTTGATAACGGCGGTAGTAGCCTTTGATGGCCTCTTCGTCGAACCATCGGGAACTCTCGAAATGGGAGGTCCCCATAATGAGGCTGCGTGCCTGGAGGCTTCCTCGGGAGGTATTGATGTGAAACCCGTCTTTGATCTTGTGGATCGAGTGCACTTCGTGGCCGAGACGGACGTCCGGGAGATTCGATATCAGCGATTCGCACACCCTTCCCATCCCCCCCATCGCGTAATGGTTGGCATCGAAGGTGTACCCGAGTGCGAGCGCCGCGGTGAGAAAATTGCACTCTTTGAGCGTTGTCTGGGTGACGATCAGAACCTGCGCGTTGAGAAAATCAAGATATTCGGCGGAAAGCTCGCCGTAGATGTTTTCGATGAAGCTTTGCGCATTGGCGTGTAGGTAGGGCCAGAATTTTCTCAGAAGCGGGGCATGGCTTTTGAGAGAGAGGATTTTGTCCCACAGCGATCGGTTCGAATAGTAGTACCCCTTCGTTTCGTAAAACGTCTCCGAGACCGATCGGACAAGCTCCCAGAACATGCGGTGTTTGGGATGGGAGTAGGCGCGGTCGATCTCTTCCAAAAACAGTTCGACGTCACGGAAGCGGCGGATCGTTTTGTTTTTGTGGATGACGACCATGGCCGGATCGACGGGGATCAGCTCCGGAATCACACCGGCACGGTCGAAGAGCGATTTGACCGCTCCCCCGTCGCGGTAGCCGCAGATCGTGGTGGCTCCCGTATTGTAACGGTGCTTTTTATGGGTGAAGGTCGACGCGCATCCGCCGACGTAGGGCTCTTTTTCGATCAGTACGACCTCTTCACCCGCGGCCTTCAGCAGAGCCGCCGCGGAACACCCGCCGATCCCCGCACCGATGATAGCGTAGTCGATCATGGCCGTTGCATCCTCTCATAGAGGTCGGCGAGCGTCCGGACGAAGAGGGGGTGGTTGTTCGGGGCGCGGGCGACTCGGTACTCCTCGAATCCCATATGCTCCGCTTTCTCGCGGTACTCGACCTCGAGCTCGAATTCGGTCTCGGAGTTGTCGACCGTGAACGCGATGGGATAGAGGATGACCTTTTTTTTGCTCAGCGAAGCGAGTTTGTCCTCCAGATAGGGGCGGATCCACTCGAGCGGCCCCAGGCGGGACTGGTAGGCGAGGTGGGTTTTGTGAAAATGGATTCCCGCCTCGTTCAGGGCGCGGCGGGCGTGGTAGACATTGGCCCGGATGTGGCGCTGATACAGGTCCCCTTTGTCGATCACTTTTTTAGGGAGGCCGTGGGCCGAGAAAACGAGCTCGAATTCCCCTGCCTCATCGTCTCCCAGTGCCTCTTTGATCCGCTCGACGATCGCGGCGTTGTAGAGTGGGTGGGAGTAGTAGCTATCGAGCGTTTTGATCTTGTGAGCGATTCCCAGCCGTCCGGCTTCGTCATACAGGGCGTCGAACGACGAGAGGGTCGTCGTGGAGGAGTGGTGGGGATAGAGGGGGATGGCGTAGATCTCGTCGCATTCGCGTACCTTTTCGAGCATCTCCGAAGTATAGGGGGGTGTGTAGCGCATCACGTAGTGCACCTGCGCATCGACCTGAGCGGCGAGGGCATCCACGAGACGTCTGGTATGCCGCACAATCGGGGATTTCCCCCCGAGAAGAGCGTAGTTGGCCGAGGCCTCTTTGTGGCGACGGGAGGTGATGAGCCATGCGATGAACGCCCGGATGGGACGGGGGGCGCCGATGATGCGGCGGTCGTTGAACATGTTGGTGAGGAACGTTTTCACCTCCGAGAGGTTGTTGGGTCCCCCCATGTTGAGAAGAAGGATCGCTTTGTGGGGGTGATGGGTTTCGGCGGACACAATTACTCCTCTGGTAAATTGCGTTATTGTCCTGTTTTGGCCGTTTTTTTGGTATCGGATTTTTGGCGCTTCGTGTGCGGCGCCTATTCCATGAACTTTTTCGTCCGCTTCGTCGCCTGCGCCGTGGCGGGGTCGTCGGGCCAGAAGTGCTTGGGATATCTTCCTTTGAGCTCTTTTTTCACCTCGCTGTACGAGCCGCTCCAGAAGCCGATGAGGTCTCGGGTCACCTGGATGGGGCGGTGGGCGGGAGAGAGGAGGTGGACCGTGAGGGGGAGTTTCCCGTCCAGTACCGAGGGATGGACGGAGGTGCCGAACATCTCCTGTATCCGTACCGCCAGCACGGGGGCGTCGGGATCGGCGTAGTCGAGTGGAATGGTCGTCCCCGTAGGGGCGGTGAAATGGGAAGGCAGCAGGCGATCGAGTTCGCGCTGAGCTTCCCACGGCAGCGCCGAGAGCAAAACACCCTTCCACTCCAGAGTCTCGCATTCGCGCAGGGAACTCTGGGCCCCGAGGTGGGGGAGGAGCCACTCCTCGAGGGTCGCGAGGAGCGCTTCGTCGGTGAAATTGGCCCCACAGCGGTCCGGGCAGTGGTGATGGTAGGCGATCAGCCGTTTTTGCACTCCTCTGACCTCTTCGCTCCATCCCAGCGCCTCCAGACCGTGGGTCCGTATCCCCTCCAGCAGCGCCGATTGGACCTGCCCTGGATCGGGATTTCCCCAGGGGCGGCTGCTGATGAGGATGGCGCCGAGGCGCTCGGTGGCGCGCGCTTCGACGCGGTGCTCTTTCGGATTCCATCCGACGCTTGTCTCGGTGATGAACGCTTCGCCGTGGTGGAGCCGGAGGGGTGCGCTCCCGATGGGAGCGCAGAGGTGTATCCGCGCACTCGTGGCGTGGCCGTCGCTGCGGGCTACGACGAGCCACTCTTCGTGTGCGAGGGGATCGCTGGGCGACAGATAGACCTCCTTGCCGCCGCTGGTGAGGAATTTTCCCCCGCCCCGGGCTCTGGCGATCCGGTCGGGATAGGCCAGCGAGAGGAGGAGAGGGACGCCGTCGCGGAGGGGAGCGTTTTCAAGCTCCAGAACCGTATCGGTGCGGGAGGAAATCTCCCGGACGCTTTGGAAGACGGCGGCGAGATGCGGCGCCCTGCGTTTCGAGACGAGGGCTTCTCTGAGGATCCAGAACCGCTCGGTGATGTCGCTGTGGCGCTCGTCGCTGGCCAAAATGTCCCGTTCCGAGAGGAGGGCGGCGAGGAGGATCGCTTCGCTCCGGAGCCCCAGGTCGCTGGATTTTACAATCATGTGAGCAAGCCGGGGGTGGAGCCCGGCGTCAAGGAGGGTCCGCCCGTGCGGGGTGATCGCCTCATCCATCGCCCCAAGCCCGCGCAAAAGTTCCTGTGCGTGCGAGAGGGTCGAGGGCTTGGGGGGATCGATCCAGCGCAGCTCGTGGGCTTCGGCTCCCCATGCGGCGAGTTCGAGGGCCAGCGGGGTGAGGTCGCATGTCAGGATATCGGCCTCGCGGTGGGGGGCGAGAGAGTGGTGTTCATGGAGGCTCCAGAGGCGGTAGCATTTTCCCGCCGCCGTCCGACCGGAGCGCCCGGCGCGCTGCTCTGCCGAGGCGCGGGAGATTTTCTGCGTTACGAGCCGCTCCATCCCGCTGGAGGGATCGAATCGGGCCACCCGCTCCAGTCCCGTATCGATGACGATGCGGATCCCCTCGATCGTGAGGCTCGTTTCGGCGATGTTGGTCGCGAGGACGATTTTGCGCTTCGGCGCGGGGAGGATGGCGCGGTGCTGTTCCTCTTTCGAGAGGGTGCCGTAGAGGGGGGCGATCGCAA
>JAFGUJ010000206.1 GCA_016938595.1 Campylobacterales bacterium
ACGATTTTACGCTGTTCGTTGGCGACATCATCGTACTCGACGATGTGTTTACGCCCTTCGAAGTGCATGTTTTCGACTTTTTTCTGCGCTTTTTCGACGGCGCGGGTCACCATCGTCGATTCGATGTATTCGCCGTCTTCGACCCCGAGGCGTTCCATGATCGCCTTGATCTTGTCCGAACCGAAGATACGCAACAGGTTGTCTTCGAGAGAAAGGTAAAATTGGCTGGTCCCCGGGTCTCCCTGACGTCCGGCGCGCCCTCGCAGCTGATTGTCGATACGGCGGTTTTCGTGCCGTTCGGTCCCCAGGATGTACAGACCGCCCAGCGCCTTGATCTCGTCGTCGACTTTGATGTCGACCCCGCGCCCGGCCATGTTGGTCGCGATCGTGATCGCCCCTTTTTCCCCGGCGTGTTTGATGATCTCCCCTTCCTGGGCATGGTTTTTCGCGTTCAGAACCGTATGGGGGATTTTTTCGGCTTTGATCAGGGCATGCAGTTTTTCCGATTTTTCAATCGATGCCGTACCGATCAGGACCGGCTGCCCTTTGGCGTGCAGCTCCTTGATTTTCGCGATTACGGCGGCGAATTTTTCCGCTTCGGTTTTGTAGATCAGGTCGTTCATGTCCTGACGGATGACGGGAACGTTGGTCGGGATGGAGATGACGTCGAGATTGTAGATCTGGGCGAACTCGGTCGCCTCCGTCTGGGCCGTCCCCGTCATACCGCCGATTTTTTGGTACATCCGGAAGTAATTCTGGTAGGTGATATCGGCGAGGGTCTGGGTCTCTTCCTTGATTACAACCCCCTCTTTGGCTTCCAGTGCCTGGTGAAGCCCCTCGGAATAGCGGCGCCCTTCGGAAAGACGTCCGGTAAACTCATCGACGATGATGACCTGGTTGTCACGGACGACGTAGTCGACATCGCATTCGAAAATGTAGTTGGCTTTCAGCGCCTGGTCAAGGTGGTGCGAAAGACCGGAATTTTCAATGCTGTAGAGGTTGTCGACGCCGAAAAGTTCCTCGGCACGCCCGATCCCCTCTTCGGTGATGAGGACGAGGCGGTCTTTTTCATCGATGGTGAAGTGTTCGTCGCGGATCAGCGCTTTGGCTACCGCATCGGCGCGGACGTAGTTTTCGAGCGCACGGTTCGTCGGCCCGGAGATGATGAGCGGGGTACGGGCTTCGTCGATCAGGATCGAGTCGACCTCATCGACGATAACGAATTCATGCCCGCGCTGAACCATGTGCTCTTTGGAATAGGTCATGTTGTCGCGCAGATAGTCGAATCCGTACTCGTTGTTGGTGCCGTAGGTGATATCGCAGGCATACTGAAGGCGTTTATTGGCAGGGTTGTAGCCACCCTCCAGGATGATCCCCGTCGTATATCCGAGGAATCCGTAAAGGGCCGACATCTGCGTTCCGTCCCGCTCGGCGAGGTAGTCATTGACCGTGACAACGTGAACGCCTTTGCCGCTCATGGCGTTGAGGACGACAGGAAGCGTTGCGACGAGGGTTTTACCCTCCCCCGTTTTCATCTCGGCGATACGCCCTTCGTGCAGTACCATCCCCCCAATCAGCTGAACGTCGAAATGGCGCATTCCCAGCGTCCGTTTTCCCGCTTCGCGGGTGATGGCGAAGGAATCGACCAACACATCGTCCAGCGTTTTTTCGCCGTTGACAACCGACGTTTTGAGCAGAGCAAAAGCAGCCTGGAGCTCTTCATCGCTCATGGCACTGAAATGGGGTTCACGGGCATTGATCTGTGCAACCCGTTTGAGATATTTTTTGATTTCACGATCGTTTTTGGTACCGAAAACTTTTCCGAAGAAGGTCTGAAGCATTGATGGCCTTATTGTGCGCAATATTTAAAAAGTCGCTGATTCTAACACATGAAAACTATTGTTTTGGTTAATAGGGATTCGATACAATGCGTTTATCATATAATGAAGGAATTCCCGTGCGTTTTTTTCTCGCTGCGCTTCTCGCCTCTGCCGCGCTTCTTGCCGCCCCCAAAGACCTCACCTCTTTCAATGCCAAATTTGTTCAGACCATCACGGACGACAGCGGCAAAACGATCCGTTATCACGGAGAGCTCTGGGCCGCCAAACCCCAGAACGCCCTGTGGGTCTACCAAAAACCGATCCAGAAAAGCGTCTATGTCAACGCCCAGAAGGTGACCGTTATCGAACCCCAAATCGAGCAGGTGACCCTGCGCACCCTGGAAAACGAAATCGATTTTCTGCAAATCGTCCAGAAGGCTAAAAAAGTC
>JAFGUJ010000207.1 GCA_016938595.1 Campylobacterales bacterium
AAAAAAAAGAGAACCACCCGATTTGATTCCGTTGAATCAGCCATACACCAGAAATTGAAAAATGTATTGTCTTTTGACTCGACCCCCTGCGAACGGTTCGCATGGATGGAACACCTCAGCGAAGAAGAGTTCGATGCGCTTGACCCGTCGTTTCACGAATTGCTTCCCAAATCCCGTCTCATTTTTTCCGGCGAATCCCCATCATCCGCCCGCCAAAAACTGGAACGACTTGCACCCTTTCAAAGTGAACCCTATTCCACCCTCAAAGTTATCGGTTCGTTGAATGCCCATACACTGCTGTTGCCGACACCCGATGCTCCGTTTGGGGCGTTTCTCGCCGAAGAACAGCGTCGCTTTCTGGACACCGAATTTACCGACACAGTGACAACCCTCTACGGAGCATCCGGAAGCGGAAAAAGTACTCTTATCCTGCGCAAAGCGATCAAATCGGTATTGGAGAACCCCAAACACAGAGTCCTCATCATCACACCGACCCTTCTGGCGGGAGAACTGCTGCGCAACAAACTTGTCTCTCTGATTGATTACGGCGCGTTCGCCATTCCGATGGATGCCATTTCGTTTTACACCCCCCAGCTCTCCGAGCCGCTCAGAGGGATGGCCGTTTTTGAGGAGGCCTCGATTGTATTTTGTGATGATGCCTACCGCATGGATAGCGCTCTTGTCGAAATGCTCAAACAGCAAAGAAAAAAACGGTGGCTAATGATCTCTACCGCTGTGGAACCCGATTCTATTGAAAATCTGTACGTTCTCCTCAATCATTACCGCGATGCCAAAGTCCGCGCCACGGTCGAATGCACCGAGGAGAATCTGATGTTCACCCTGATGATGGAACTGCGCAAACGGCTGTGCGACACCCCCGCCCACGACGTCATGGTTGTGCTGCCCGAACAATCGATGCTGCTCAAATTCAAATATGCCATAGACGAGTATTTCCATCTCAACAGCCGGATGCTGATCCCCGGTTTCAGTCTGCAGTACCAGAATCTGGACGATCTGATCCTCGCAACCGCCGATTCCATCAGCGGTCTGAGGATTCCCCATTTGGTTCTAATCGTGCCCGAAAACACAGACGATTACACATTTGCCCTGAGCAGGGCGTCTGAGAGCGCTACCCTCATCGCCTACCGAAACGGCAGCGAAGAAAACGATCCAAAACCACACCAAAAGGAGTCTTAATTGCGTACCCTACTTGCCTTGATGTTTCTCTCGATCCTCTCTTTCGGGGCCTCTCATCCCAAAGTGTTACTTCAGACAACGCAGGGGGAAATCACCCTCGAACTTTATGAAAATATCGCTCCCCTGGCGGTCGAAAACTTTACGACCCATGTCAAAAACGGCTATTACAACGGTCTTACTTTTCACCGCATAATCAAAAATTTCATGATCCAGGGGGGAGACCCCACCGGAACCGGTGCAGGCGGCGAGTCGATCTGGAAAAAACCGTTCAAAGACGAGTTCAAATCGGGCGTCGTTTTCGACAAACCGGGCATTTTGGCCATGGCCAATTCCGGTCCGCGGACGAACGGCAGCCAGTTTTTCATCACGACAGCCCCTACCCCCTGGCTAAACGGCTACCACACGATCTTCGGTCGCGTTGTTTCTGGCATGGATACCCTCTCCAAACTGAACAATGTAGCGACAAATGGGCAGCGTGGAGGAGACCGTCCTCTCAAGAACCAGAAGATCCTCAAAGCGACCCTTCTCCCCTGATCTGTGTTCCGCTGCCCATTTCCCCATTCAGGGGGGGAAATATTTTGTAATCATTTTGTAATCTTTCTGTATCCTTTCTGTAATATAATTGCGCTTTCACTTTACCAATCCAAAATCTCGGAGCGTTAATGTTCTCTCGCGACAACCTCTTTTTCGGCGGTATCTTTGTCATTGCCACCGCATTGTTTATGATGTGGGGATTCAACTACCTCGAAAACAACCACACCCTCTTCGTCCTTGCCACCGTTTTTGGTATTTTCATGGCATTCAATATCGGAGGAAATGACGTTGCCAACTCGTTTGGAACGAGCGTCGGTGCCAAAACCCTGACCGTCAAACAGGCCCTTATGATTGCTGCCATTTTCGAGCTAAGCGGTGCCATGCTCGCCGGTGCGGAAGTAACCGACACCATCCGAAAAGGGATCGTCGATCTCTCAGCAATGGATTTCGATCCGATGTTGTTCGTCTTCGTCATGATGGGCTCGCTCCTCTCGGCCGCCACCTGGCTGATGTTTGCATCGATGAAAGGGTATCCGGTCTCCACGACCCATTCGATCGTCGGTGGGGTCCTCGGAGGTTCCATCGCGCTTGGATTTGTCACCATGGATGTCGGAGAGAGCGTATTTGGCCTGGTTCGCTGGGACAAAATCGTCACCATTGCCATCAGCTGGGTTGTTTCACCGATTCTGGGAGGACTTGCCTCCTACGGAATCTATTGGTATCTCAAAAAATACATTTTGGATTACAACGAAAAAGTGCAATCCCAGATTGACGGGATCAAACAGCAGGTCAAAGAGCTCAAAGCCTCGTATAACGAAGCGACGGCAACCGAATCGGAAAAAATTCTGTATGAGGAACGCCTCCATGAACTCAGCCGTCTGCAGAAAAAATCGAACGCTTTTTATGCCCTGCGCACCCATGCGCCCGTGGCTGCTGCGTTTGCCACGACGATGATTTCGGGGATGCTGCTGTTCAAAGGGCTCAAACATGCCGATCTCAACTTCAATGAAATACAGATATTCCTCATTATTGCCACTTTTTCGGCACTGGCCTACGGCATCACCTACGCGATTGTCAAGGTGATGCACAAGGATACCCCGCACAAGGCGACGATGCGTCTGTTCAGTATGCTGCAGGTGCTGACCGCATCGGCGTTTGCTTTCAGCCACGGGGCGAATGACATCGCGAACGCCATCGGGCCGTTTGCGGCGATCATTGATATCCTCGCCACCGGCGAGATCAATCACAAGGCCCCTGTTCCGATTGTTGCCATGGCGACATTCGGAATTGCCCTTATCGCGGGGCTGTGGTTTATCGGTAAAGAGGTTATCCAGACGGTGGGGAGCCGTATCACCGAAATTTTCCCGGTCACCGGATTCGCAGCGGAGCTTGGAGCGACCCTTGTCATCCTCGCCGCGACGAAACTTGGGATCCCCGTCTCCTCGACCCATATCCTTATCGGTGCGGTCATCGGAATCGGGATGCTCAACCGCAATGCCAACTGGGCATTGATGAAGCCGATCGCCCTTGCATGGGTTATCACCCTCCCCGCAGCTGCAGGGATGGCAGCCTTGTTCTTCTATCTCCTCAAAGTGATGTTTGGCTATTAAGCCAAACACTCCCTTACGCCCTCACCCTTTTTCTCTTTTTCAATATACAGACTTCTTCCATCGCACGGCTATCACCGCCAACTCTCTACAGCGGTTCTCTACGATCAACAAAGGGGTAAAAGAAAGTTATGCACGGGAAGAAAAAAGGAAGAGAGGCCAAAAGCGCCCTCCTCCCGTCTTATTTTTGAAGTTTTCCGAGGGCGTCGAGGATGTTTTGCTGCTTTGCAGGATCAAGAGGAGTAGTGTTCGAAACGAACATGTAAAGCTCAACCCGCCGGTTTTTCGCCCGGTTTGCTTCAGTGGTATTTTCCGCAACCGGTTTTGCGGAACCGAAACCCGCAGTAGAGAGCCGTTCGGGAGCGACACCGTACCGAATGAGCTCTCGAACGACGCTATCGGCACGTCGGCTGGAGAGTTCCAGGTTGTCGCGGTGGGCAGCCCCTTTGGGGACGGGAAGGTTGTCCGTGTACCCGCGAACAGAAATATCGACCGTCGGAGGAAGAGCCTTAATGATTTCAGCTACTCTTTTAAGGAACAGGTGCATCTCTTCACCCTCGATCGCCGCATTCGAACCTCTGAAAGGGATCGTTGCGGGGAGTTTGAGCAATACGCCGTCCATCGCCTGATCCAAAGGTCCCTCACCCATCGAAGCAGTTTTCAAATCCTGCTGAATTTTGGTGACCATCTCGGCAATGACCTCGCTTGAGGCGGATGAGCCCTGGAGAACCGCTCCCCCTTCGCTGATGGGCATCTGCCCGCTCGGCTTGGTCGGGGCATCGGGTTCTTGCTGGGGATCGCTCACCATGTCGACGACCGGGGTGATCGTTTCAGGGACGGGGGCGTAGTCGTAGATCTTGATGAATTCTTCTTTGACCGCTTTGACTTTTTCCTTGTTCACCGAGGAGAGGGCGTAGAGGGCAATGAACAACGCAAGGAGGAGACTGAAAAAGTCGGCTGTAGGAACCGCCCACTTTTCCCCTGCCGGACATTCGGTCTTTTTACACTTTTTTTTCGCCATCTAATTTTCCATTAGTTGAACTGGCTGTGTTTCTCTTCTGCCGGAGAGAGGAAGTTGAGGAGTTTGGCTTCTAGGGTACGGGGGTTGTCACCGTGAACGATCCCGATAATTCCTTCCAGCATCAGTTTTTGTTCTTTGATGATGTGGTGTGATTTCGCTTTCATTTTTTGACCAAACGGCCCGAGGAGAACGTAGGCCGAGAAAATCCCCGTGACGGTCGCGGTGAAGGCCCCGGCGATACCGGCCGCCATCGCCGCGGGGTCATCCAGTTTCTGAAGGGCGAGGATGAGCCCCATAACCGCCCCGACCAGCCCCATAACCGGCGATGTTTCACCCGCCAGAATCCAATAGTGGGCGCATCCGTGGTAATATTCTTCGGTCTCTTCGATCACCAGCTCGAGCGCTTCGGAGATTGTATCGACTTCATTCCCATCGACCGCCATCCCCAGCCCCTGTTTCAGAAACTCGTTGTCGAGGTTGGCCACTTTGTTCTCCAAAGAGAGGAGGCCGTCGCGTCGCGCCATGACGGCCAGTTCGACAATCTCTTTGATCCTCTCTTCCAGATTGACGGGAGATTTCTTGAAGACGAGCTTCAGATTTTTAAAGGCTCCCCGGACGTGCTCTCCATCGGTGGCGACCATCGCCGCGAACATCGCCGTCGGAAAAATGATAAGAAGGGAGGAGATATGGACAAGGTGAGCCGGGTTCCCCCCCTCCAAAATATCCCCAATCGAGAGTGAGGCTATCGCAAATACTATCCCCAAAACAACCGTTAAATCCATCCGCTCTCCTCACTTTGCTCAAGTCACACAAATCAAATCATGATTTTTGTGATAATTGTACCCATAAAAACTTTTAAAAAGTTCATGGACTATATCGGCGAAAAAATGAATAAATGATCTTAATCGCAATCATTAAGAAAATCCCGCTTCCCATACTCGCTACGATGAAAGCGTTATACTCGCCGTACGTGATCGCCTGGGCCTCATATCCGAGCGTCGCGATGGCCACCATAAACGTGAGCGGCATCGAATCGCTCAGCGAGAAGAGGACCGTGTTCTTGAAACCGAGATATCCCGAGTAGGCGACGAAAGAGCTGATCATCCGGATCCCGACAATCCCCCCGCCAATGAAAAATGCGAGCTGCAGCGTCGATGGATCGGTAAATGCGTCAAGCGCTAGCGTGGAGCCGACGTGGATAAAAAAGATCGGAACCAGAAACCCGAATCCGAACGAGGAGAGCTTTTCGGGAAGTTCGATTTTGTGTTTGAAATAGGTCGCGATAAAGGTCCCCGCCAGAAACGCCCCCAGTACGACATCGATTTTGAGGTAGAGCATCGCGGCAACCATGATGAACATCAGCGCCATCGAAAAACGGATATCCTGATCTTTGCCGTCTTCGTGGGGCATGATCAGCGTTTTAATCCCCGGATACCACCAAAAGAGGATCCGGATCCCCTTGAAAAAGAGGACGAACCCGATCATGAAGGCCACCAGACTGCCGATCGTAAAGGCGAATTCTCGGTTGTATCCGTGTTCCAGCCCCCCGCTGAGGATCGTCAGCGCCATGATACTCACCAGTTCGCCGATGATTCCGATGTTCAGTGCCAGCGCCAGCCACGGTTCGTTTTTATCGTATTCCTTGACCAGCGCCATCAGCATCCCCATCGAAAAGATTGGGAAGGCCACGAGGTAAACCGAACTGAGATCGAAATAGAGGAAGACAATGAACGAACACAGATACAGCATCATGAAGTAGATGATCGTACGGCGGAGCAGAGACGATTTAGCAAATCCGAACTCTTTGAGGTTAACCTCCATCCCCGCCAGAAACATCAGGTACAAAAACCCGACTTCGGCAATGATCTTAAAGAGTTCGTTTTCGACGAGGAAGCCGAAAGAGGCGGCGAGGCTTCCAAGTAGAATTTCGACAACGACGACCGGGATCTTCGTGACACGGGAAAGGAACGGCGAGAGGAGCACCAGAAGCGAGAGGGTGATGATGACGGCGCTGTTACTCATGGCCTACCCCCTCAGCGCTTCCCAGACGCGCAGCGCCTGTACGTGTTCCTTGACGTCGTGAACCCGGAGGATCGAGGCCCCCTCTTCGACCGCTTTGAGGTGGATAGCCAGCGTTCCGGGAAGCCGTTCGGAACTCTGCGAGGGGTAGAGGGCGTTGATCATCGATTTACGGCTCGCCCCTACGAGGAGCGGTTTGCCCAGACGGAGAAAATGTTTGTGATGGGTGATCAGGGCCAGATTGTCCTGCAGCCGTTTTCCAAATCCTATCCCCGTATCCAGAACGATCTCCTTGACCCCGAAACGCTCCGCTTTCTCAATCCGCTCGCGAAAAAAAAGCTCAACCTCATGAAGGACCGAATCGTACGAAGGGTTTTGCTGCATCGTCTGAGGCGTCCCCTGCATGTGCATGATGACTGCCGTCGCGCCGTAGCTGCCGCACAGGCGGGCCACCTCGTCGTTGGCCAGCCCCGTAATATCGTTGACGATGTGAAATCCCCGCTCCAGCGCATAGGCAATGACACTCGGTTCGTAGCTGTCAAGGCTCAGGCGGACTTTGTCATGGATGCGCTCGGCATAAAGAACATCGATAACGGGGCGGAGCCTCTCGAGCTCCTCTTCGACACTGACACTCGCACTGCCCGGACGGGTGGAGACCCCTCCAAGATCGATGATATCGGCTCCTTCTGCGATCATCTGCTCGATCCGCTCAATCGCAGCAGCTCCCTGAAACCGGCTGGCATCGTAAAAACTGTCATCGTTGGCGTTGACGATCCCCATCACCGAAACCTTTTTGGGGGCTCGAAGACGGACAAAACTTTCCAGCTCGGCGGAGAGCTGTTTAAGCCCGAAGGGCTGCGCTTTTTCTTTTTGGATCAGCTGCTGCAGCTGCCGCTCGGTGGCAATCAGCAGCGCATCGACGCGCGCAACGGCTGCGGTGACCGTCCCTCGGGGGACGGCAAGGTCGGCTCCGATGCTGAGGGCATCTTGCTTGAGGATGTTGGCGGCGCCGACATGAAGATCGCAAATTCTGATCCGATGAGATGTCCCTTTGTCAGCCAGAATAGTGATCCCTCCGCTGTCAACCCCGAGCCGTTCCAGCTCGCCGCGCAGATCGGCCGTATTGGAAATTCGTTCAACGTGCACGTTTGACCTCTTTCATAAAATTCATCAGAACCATCACCAGCACACTCTGGAACCGCGCATTGAGTTCCAGCAGGCGAAGCGCTTTTTCAAACCCTTCCAGCTGGGCAGAGGTCAGAGCCAGATGTTCCACCTGAACGGCCTGATAGGACAACTGTTCGATCAGCGCTTTCGCCTCGTGTTTTTTGAGCCTTTCATGCTCTTTGACAAACGCGAACATTCCCGCAAGATCGAGTTTTCCCAGTTCGATCGGGAGAGGTTCGTACCGGGGGGGATTTTTCTCCTGCGTCACGTTCAGACGGGAGCGTACCGTCGGCAAAAAGGTGCTTTTGTTCGGAGCGATGAGGATGAAAACAATGTTTCGGGGAGGCTCTTCGAGGATTTTCAACAGGGCGTTTTGGGCCGGAACCGTAAAACTTTTGGCTCCGAGGATGAGTGTTTTGGTGTTTTCGGCGCTTTTGTACGCTTCGGCTATCACCTCTTTGGCATCTTCGATTTTGAAATCATCGCGCAAAAAACTTACGCAGCGCAGGGGTAGAAGCGACTCTTCAATCTCACGCGAGCGCTCCTCGATCCGTTCGGTAATCAGGATTCCCCCCCGCTCATTCGAGAACATCGATCTCCCCGAACAGCGATGCGCTCAGCGTTTTGTCAAACAGGCGGTAGAGCTGCAGCAATTTGATGTCGATCATCGGGTCAAACGACTTGAGACGGACGGCATTTTGAAAACTTTCATCCATAATCCACAGCAGACTGCTGCCGTTGCGTTTGGCGATATCGGCACGTCGTTCATCCCCTCTGCCGATGTACCAGAAAAAATACTCCCCCTTGAAGGTGAGGTCCAGCATATCGACGAGCATGTCGATCGCTTCCCCGCCGCTTACGTGATCATAATGGGGATAGAGGGCATCCAGGCACACGATCGGGATCATCGGGCGTTCCTGAGAGCGTTTGTTGAGAGATGCTGTGATGTAATGGGCAAACCATTTACGGTCGTGATCGGTGATCAGAACGATGCTTTTCCCCTCCATCACCTGCGCCAGCGCATTGGCGACCGCCGGTGTCCATTCAAACCGCTGCTCTTCGAACCAGCTCATCGACGCCCCTTCGGCGCGGATGGCGTCTAACGTCCACTGATCAAAGCGCACTATTACTGATCCAGCGAATAGGCGCTGTGGAGTGAGCGCACGGCAAGCTCCGCGTATTTCTCATCGATGACCATCGAGACTTTGATCTCGGAAGTGGAGATCATCATGATGTTGATGTTTTCGGCTGCCATCGTCTGGAACGCTTTGGCTGCGACACCCGTATGCGATTTCATTCCAACACCCACGATGGAGACTTTGCAGATTTTCTCGTCGTAGCTCGCTTCGGAGATCTCACCTTCGGAAATAAAGGTCTCGACCACTTTTTTCGCATCCAGCAATTCTGTTTTGGGGACAGTGAAATCGAGATTCGTTTTGCCATCATGCCCCAGGGTCTGAATGATCATGTCGATGTTGACGCTGTTGTCGGCCAGACGGGTAAAGATGTCCGACGCGATTCCGGGACGGTCGATGACCCCCGAAAGGGAGACGCGAGCCTGGTTTTTATCAAGTGCGATACCGCTGACAAGTGGTTTTTCCATAATATTCTCTTCCTTTGTGATAAGTGTACCTTCGGCATTGGTGAAACTGGAGCGGGTGACCAGATTGACGTTGAGCTTTTTGGCCAGTTCGACGGAGCGGTTCTGGAGAACTTTGGCCCCCAGGGAGGCCAGCTCGAGCATTTCATCGTAACTGATGCGGTCCATTTTACGCGCTTTGGGCTCGATTCTCGGATCAGTCGTGTAGATCCCGTCGACATCCGTGTAGATCTCGCACAAATCCGCTTCCAAAGCCCCGGCAATCGCGACGGCGGAGAGATCCGATCCTCCCCGTCCGAGCGTCGTGACGTGCCCTGTTTCGGTTACCCCCTGAAACCCGGCAATCACGACGACCCGTCCAGCTGCAAGCTCGGCATGCATGTCGGAGGGATCGATGCTTTCGATCCGGGCCTTCGTGTGGACACTGTCGGTCACGATCCCCGCGCGGCGGCCGCTCATCGAAACCGCATTGTGCCCCATCGCGTTAAGGGCGATGGAAAGAAGTGCGGCGGTAACCCGTTCACCGGAACTCAGCAGCATATCAACTTCCCGACGTTCGGGCGAGTCGGTGTAGTGTTCGGCGTACGCGATCAGTTTGTTCGTTTCGCCGCTCATCGCCGAAACGACAACAACCACCTGGTGCCCCTCTTCGAGGGTTTTGGAAACACGGTTGGCGACGTTCTGGATCCGTTCCAGATCCCCGACGCTGGTCCCGCCGAATTTTTGTACGATTAGCATTACAGGTACCCCTTGGCTCTAAAATGGGAAATCACTTGTTCATAGACCGTTTTTTTGAAATGGGCGATATGGTCGAACAGCCCGTCGATATCGACAAAACGGTACGCTTTGAATTCGGGGTGTTTCGTATCCAGATCAATTTTGGCCCCCTGCTTCAAACGCACCAGATAATACCGCTGTTTCTGTCCGGCATACGGCGCCATTTTGGCAGCGATATGGGGAGGGAAATCGTAGGCGATCCACTCAGGGTATTCGGCGATAATCTCAACCTTTTTGGTCCCGATTTCCTCTTTGAGTTCGCGGAAAAGTGCCTCTTCGCTCGACTCCCCCTCATCAATCCCGCCCTGCGGGAACTGCCACACCCCTTCCAAATCGTTTCGCTCGGCAATAAAGATCTGTTTCGTCTGCGGGTATTCGCTGGAGACGATAATCGCCGCTACGTTCGGTCGGTAGAACTTTTTATCTGTCATTCACCATCTTTTGCATTTTTTTGGAGGGGTATTGTAAACTATTCGCCATTAAATAAGTATAATTCGCCATGCTTTTATACATCCATATCCCTTTTTGTGACAGCAAGTGCTCCTATTGCGCTTTCAACTCCTACGTCGACAAATTTTCGATGCGCAAAGCGTATATGGACGCCCTCCTGGTTCAGCTCGATCATGAACTGAAGCGGTTCGGGGTAGATACCGAAAACCCAATCGAAACCGTCTTCATCGGCGGAGGCACCCCCTCGACCGTCGAACCCTCGCTCTACCGTCCTCTTTTTGAAAAAATCGCCCCTTTTCTGGTAGAGGGGTGTGAAATCACCTCCGAAGCCAATCCCAACAGCGCCACCCGGGAGTGGCTGGAAGGGATGTACGCACTTGGGGTCAACCGGATCAGTTTCGGGGTGCAGAGCTTCAACGACGAAAAGCTCAAAACACTCGGGCGCGCTCACAACACGGCCCACGCATTGCAGGCGGTCCGACATGCCGACGACATCGGGTTCGAACACCTCTCGATCGATCTGATCTACGGCGTCACCGGGGATACGCGGGAGCTTTTGAAACAAGACCTCGAAACCGCCTTTTCCCTCCCGACCGACCATATCAGCCTCTATGCCCTCACGATCGAGGAGGAGACCGCCTTCGAAAAAACCCCTGAAAAAGCCCGCGAGGACCTCGAAACGACCCGCTGGCTCTTCGGCGAGATCGAAAAGCGGGGCTTCGGTCAGTACGAAATCTCCAATTTCGGCACCTACCGCTCGCGCCACAATCTGGGGTACTGGGAGCACAA
>JAFGUJ010000045.1 GCA_016938595.1 Campylobacterales bacterium
CAGCGATGATATCGAGGCGCTGCTGGCGTCGTTTGGGAAAAAGTAGACTTTTCCCCGTTCTGACACGCTGCCGGAATGAAATCCCGGCAGCTGCCTGCGCCTTTTTAAAAAAATAACCTTTTTCCTATTTTGGACACCGCCGGAATACAATCCCGACAGCGGCTGAAACCCCTGCAGCCAATATAACTCCAAACTTTCATCCAACGAATAACTTTTTTAAGATAAAATTCCGGCACTATTTAGCAGACGGGAAAATCATTGAAAAAAGTCGAACTCCTTTCCCCCGCGGGGAACCTTGAAAAGCTCAAAATCGCAATCGATTACGGCGCCGATGCCGTGTACGGAGGGGTGAGCCATTTTTCGCTCCGTATCCGCTCGGGCAAGGAGTTCGACATGGAGAGCTTCAAAGAGGGGATCGAATACGCCCACGCACGCGGGAAAAAAGTCTACGTCACGATCAACGGCTTCCCGTTCAACTCCCAGCTGAAACTTCTCAAAGAGCATGTCGCCGCTATGGCGGCTCTGGAGCCCGATGCGATCATCGTCGCCACTCCGGGGGTCCTCAAACTCGTCCACGAAATCGCCCCGCACATTCCGCTGCACCTTTCGACGCAAGCGAACGTCATGAACGTCCTCGATGCGCAGGTCTACTACGACATGGGGGCGCGGCGGATCATCGCCGCACGGGAAATCTCTCTCAAAGATCTCAAGCAGATCAAGGAAGCGCTTCCGGACCTCGAAATCGAGGTGTTTGTCCATGGTTCGATGTGTTTCGCCTACAGCGGGCGCTGCCTGATCTCGACGCTCCAGAGCGGCCGTGTCCCCAACCGGGGAAGCTGTGCCAACGACTGCCGTTTCCCCTACGAAATCTACGCCGCCAATCCCGAAACGGGAACCCTCTTCAAGCTCCTCGAGGAGGAAGGGATCGGAACCTACATTATGAATTCCAAAGATCTCAATCTGGCAAGCCACATTCAGGAGATTCTTGAGAGCGGATGCGTCGATTCGGTCAAAATCGAGGGGCGGACCAAAGCCCCCTACTACGCCGCCATCACCGCCAAGGTGTATCGCCGGGCGATCGATGACTATTATGCCGGAAAATTCGACGGTGATACCTATCAGCGCGAGCTGAACACGATGCAAAACCGCGGTTTTACCGACGCGTATCTCATCAACCGTCCGTTCGAAAAACACGACACCCAGAATCTGGACTGGTCGATGATGATGGGAACCCATCAGGTAAGCGGGCTCGTTGATGAATCGGGCGAATTTTTCGAATGCAAATACAAAACCTTCCCGGGCGATGCGATGGAACTCGTTTTCCCCGAAGGATCCGCCATCGAAACGGTCGACAACGAGATCGGCAGAGTGTGGGAAGAGAACGGGCAATGGAACATTGCGTTCAAACAGCTCCTCGCCGAAAATGGCAAGGTATGGGACCAGGTCCACAGCGGCAATCTGAACCGTTTCGTCCTCCCCGCCAAACTGCCGCCGTTCACCTTTTTCCGTATCCCCGCGACTGAGGACATGGGGACGATTACCAAACATTAAAACCAACACAGGAGCATTATGTGAAATTTGTATCGATCATCATGGGGAGCAAAAGCGATTTCGATGTTATGAAATCGTGCTCGGAGACACTCGAAGCGTTCGGCGTTCAGTATGAACTGATCATCTCATCGGCCCACCGCAGCCCGGAACGGACCAAAGAGTACATCACGAAAGCCGAAGCCAAAGGGGCTCAGGTCTTTATCGCAGCCGCCGGTATGGCAGCACACCTTGCGGGCGTTCTGGCCTCGAAAACCGTCAAACCGGTCATCGGCGTCCCGATGAGCGCATCGGCGCTGAGCGGTATCGACGCATTGCTCTCGACCGTACAGATGCCTGCGGGGATGCCCGTCGCCACCGTCGCGATCGGCAAAGCCGGCGCCATCAACTCAGCTTATCTGGCCATGCAAATTTTGGCACTGGAGAACGAGGAACTTCGGATGAAACTCCAGGAAGACCGGATTACCAAGGCGAAAAAAGTCGAAATGGATTCGATGGAAATCGAAACCATATTATAATTTTATACGACTGTCCGGCAAAGCCGGATCAGTCTACGCTAACGCTGTGTTCTCCTCAGCGGAGGGCTCACGCGCAG
>JAFGUJ010000005.1 GCA_016938595.1 Campylobacterales bacterium
CCGTCTGCGGCGACGGTATGGCTCAGGCCGTACCGCTCCAGGATGATTTTGATCAGCTCCTGGTTGGCGCAGTTGTCTTCGGCCACCAGAACCTTCCCTTCAAAACCCTTTCTCCCCTGGCTCACCGCTGCCGGGCTTCCTCCTCCGTTTCTCCCTCCCAACACTTCGGTAATGGCGCTTTGGAGTTTCGTACAGTAGATCGGAAACGTCAGCGAAACGATATTGGGGATCGCGTCATAATGGTCATCCAGGAAATCGAGGATCGCGATAGAGGGGATACCGCGTTTGACAATCGTTTCGCGCTTGGCATCGTCGATGGAGCTTTCCAAAAAAATCAGCAAATCGCATCTCTCGTCGAGCGAATCGATCTCTTCCACCTTCAGTCCGAAGTGGTCCCAATAGCGCCGCAGCGATTCGAGTTTGTAATTCTCTTTGGGATCGTACCCCAGCAGGCCGAACCGTATCCCCTCGAACATGGAGACATCCAGCTTGGAAATAAAACACTCGGTATTTACCGCGACGGGAATTTTCAGCCGGAACAGGCTCCCCTCCCCGAGGGCCGATTCGAGCTCGATCGTCCCCCCCATGTGGACGGCGAGCTGTTTGCAGATGGAGAGGCCAAGGCCGGTACCGCCATGGCTTTTCATTCCCCCCTCCTGCGCCTGCGAAAAGGCATCGAAGATCCGTTCCCGATCGGCCTCGCATACGCCGATCCCCTCATCGCGCACCGACAGGACCAGGGTCCCCGCATCGTAGCGCGCTTCGACGTGGATCGCCCCTCCGTGGTGGCTGAATTTGATCGCGTTGCTCAGGAAATTCCCGACGATCTGTTTGATACGCAGGGCATCGGAGACCATCTCATAGGGGATGGCCGGATCGATAAAGCTGGTCATCGTGATGCTTTTGGAATTGGCGCTGGGGACGAAAAGCTCCATCGTATGGGATATCTCGTCATGGATGTTGAACGGATGGGGGTCGATGGTAAACTCCCCGCTGCGGAGTTTGGAAAAATCGAGAATGTCGTTGATGATGTGCAGCAGGGTCTCTCCGCTGTTGGAGATGATGTCGAGGTATTTCTGGGAGCGCTCATGCGTCGTCTCGTCCCGCAGCAGGGAAACAAATCCCAAAATGGCATTGAGCGGGGTACGGATCTCGTGCGACATGTTGGAGAGAAAGTACTCTTTGGCTTTGGAAGCGTTGAGCGCCTCCTGTTCCTTCTGGTAAATCGTGTCCGTGTAGAGTTTCAGCACCCCGGCAAAATTCTGGTCGAACAGATAGCTGATGGCGCTGAAAACCGATTGGTTGTTGATCCCGAGATGGTAGGTGATGTTGATTACGGAGCGTTTGAAATGGGTACAGAGAACAAAAAGCTCATCGGCCCGGATCTCTTTGTCTTTGAGGTATTCGATCAGATCGGCCATAACCGGGCATTCCCCGATGGTCATCTGTCCCGACACCACCCCGATAAAATAGTCAAAAACGTTGGAGGCGTAGTGGCTGACGAAAAAATCGGTCTCGATTCCGTGACGTTCCAATATGGTTGCGCACACCTCATCCTTGGTCCACGCCTGCAAAATCGACGATTTGGCCGAAACCAATGTCTCTCTTACGTTGTACAATTCCGAAATATCAGGGAGACCCATACCCGTTCCTTCAACAAAATCCAGTATCCCATAATACTGAAAAAAGGTTTAAAGTATAATTTTTTATTATGGCGCCATCCAGAAGAACACTCCGAGGGAGACGATCACAAGCTGGACCGCCAGCAGGGCCGTGGTGCCGATGATATTTCCCGTCTGGCAACTCGTGCACTGTTTGTATTGACGCGCTTCGAACTGCGCGTAAAAAAAATAGCCGATCATCAGCGCTACAACGGCAATCAGAAGACATTTGTCGATCGCGTAGCCCCATTCACGTACAGGACCTGAGGTAAAAAACGGGACGGCGAAACTCGCCACTATCAACGCCATCACCCCTTTGGCCCCCCGTCGGAAGTAATCTCGGTAAAAGACGGTGGGGCACGATCCGCCGCGGGCGTCGGTGATCAGGCCGAACTCGAGGTGATCGCCGATCCGCTTCTTCATTTCACGGTCCACCCGGTCCACAAAAGTGCTGCCGAAGCTGTAGTCCAGATACTGCTGGAACCTCCGCGCCTCTTCCCCCTCCAGATCCCGGTGGCGGGGGGTACCGTTTTCATCCTCGTAGATGAGGGTTACTTTGGTAAAACGCTCAACCTCCACGCTGATCCCCGGATAATATAGGCTCCGTTCGGTGAAGGTCGCCTTGTCCGACTGTTTGATCAGACGGGCGTTGATGTAGGGAACGTACTGCTCCCCCTCTTTGATGACAATGACGTTGTACTGTATCCCGATCAGGATGGCACTCAGGGCATCCAGGTCGTTGGCCTTCATCGTGTCCACCATGTCGGTGATCCATCCTGTAAGCTCGTCGTTAAAAAAGCGGACATTGGCGGAAATCAGACGGATGGTCGGGTCGGGATAACGGATAAGGTTTCGGATCATGTGGAATATCTTTGGAGGAAGTTTCGGATGACCCGAAGGTCACCGCAAAGGGTAGTCATTAATGCCCGTGGCTTTTGCCGACCACGATGATCATTTTGATGTTGATGATGATAAAGCGGATAAACTGCCACAGTTTGCAGGTACGCATCATGCGGGCCCATTTACCGGGGATCATCGCCGTGTTGAATTTGTCGTTTTTCGCGAAGTTGAACTCTTCTTCTTTTACTGCCATAATTGTCTCCTGTGTATTATTCCGGAATAACTTTCCAGAAAGGTTTGAGTTTCGCTTTATAGATAAAGAGGTAATGGAGGATATGCTTGATCCAGTGTCCTGCCAAACCGATTTCGCCGAACGTATAATCGGTATCGCGGCCTGTTCCCGGATATTTCTCGTAGTCGGGAACGACAGGATAGACAGTCATCGCCGCCGCCTGGCCGTCCAGCCACCCTTTACCCGCAGATGCGACACACGCCGCCCCCATTTCCGCCATAGAGGCTTCGTGCAGATGGGCATCGGAGCCTTTTTTGATCAGATCGCAGATGCTTGCCGCAACCGCTTTTCCGATGATACCGCTGGGCATACCCGTCCGTGGAGGGGTCGGGTTGATGACGGTTCCGTTCGGCGATTTTGCCGGTTTGGAGATGATGTGCGGAGGGGCGAATGCGATCCCTGCGGCAAACATGTTTTTGTAGGTCGGATTCTGATAGGTGCGAGGCCAGTCGGACGCTTTCCACTCTTCGTACGGTTTGGGGGTATAGTCGGCATCGACTTTCATGAAACCGTTGGGGGCGAATACCGTATCGGTGATATCCTCTCCCGCTTTGTTGTAGGCTTTGAGGCCGACACCGGCGAACGGCGGGATCAGCATCGAGAAGTCGAACTCTTCTTCACCGAAGGAGCCGTCCAGGAGTTCGTACGACACTTTCCCTTTTTCGACTTTGTTGACGTGGGCACCGACGATGTAATCTACCCCCCGCTCCGCGAAGAGCGACTCGGTGAAGATGCGGCTGCTGACGACGTATCCGCCCACTTTCATGTGCAGCCCGCCCATACCGAAGTCACCCATGAACGCTTCGTTCGCGATCCATTTGATGTCGGCCATGTCGCGCAGACCGGCTTTGCGGATTTCATGCTCGACGTTGAAGATGTATTCAAACGCCGCCCCCTGGCACGTACACATACCGTGACCCGTACCGATGAGGATTTTCTGGCGCTGCCCTTTGCGCATTTTCTCCATCACTTTTTCAAGTTCGTGCGCCGCATGTTCCGCGTGGTCGGCCGTACATACCGAAACGGTATGCTCGCCCAGCTGGGATCCCTCACCCAGACCCGGCGTAGCGCCGAAGTTCAGTTTGGGCCCCGTCGCGTTGATCAGGTAATCGTAGCTGACCTCTTCGCTCTGGCCTGTTTTTCCCTGGCCGGTATATTCGATCGTCACGAACGGCTTGTCGCTGCCGGCACTTCCTTCGGGATTGATACTGACCGCTTTGGCCTGCTTGTAGGTAATGCCCGCTTTTTCATAGACGGGGGCGAGATCGAAAGTTACGTCCTCTTTCGTCATTTCGCCGACACCGACCCAGATGTTGGAGGGAATCCAGTTCCATTTCGCGTTCGGGGTGACAACCACCACTTCATGTTCTTTCCCGAGCCAGTCTGCCGCAAACGTCGCGGCAGTATGTCCGGCGACGCCGCCGCCGAGAACCACTAATCTCGCCATTGTTTCTCCTTCTAATTCATTCCATAAAGGATTATTATAATACTATTCCATCACAATAGTATCACATCCTTAAAAAAATACTTAGATATTTGACTTAAGTTTCAGACGCTGGCAATCGGCGTTACCTTTTTTCTCAATCCTTAAACCGCTCCCAGAATCTTCGATACGATTTCATACACGTTGTCGGAAAGGTCCGGATGGCTTTTGATCCGCTCCAGCTCCCTTCCCATCAGCATTTGATCGCCGCTGGAGAGACGGGCGTAGTTTTTAAACGCCCCCGCAAGCCCCGAGGCTATCTGCGGGTTGATGGCGTCGAGTTCGAGAATTTTGCCGGCCACAAACCGGTACCCTTCCCCGCTGCGGTGATAGAAAGCGACGGGATTGCGGGCGAAGCTTCCGATCAGTGCGCGGACGAGATTGGGGACCTTGATATCGAACGCCGGATCGGCCAGAAGGCTCTGAACCCGCTCCAGCGTCCCTTCCCGGCGTGAGGAAGCGCGGACGGCGAAATATTTGTTCATGACCAGCGTCTGGTCACGGTAGCGGCGGTAAAAATGCTCGAGCGCCGCCGTCGCGTGTTCGGGGGCGTAATTTTCAAGCAGTTCAAGCGCCCCGAGCCGCTCGGTCATCGAAGCGGATTCTTCGTAATGGCGCACGCACAGAAGTGCGTTTTCCTCTTCCTGCAGACTCATCAACAGCCCCAGAAGTCGGTTTTTCAGAGCCCGTTTGCCCATGCTGGCCCCATCTACGGCGCTGCAGGAAGGATCAAACAATCCCCCAATCTGCGTACGCAGCAGCGCGGCGTAGCGTGACGCCAAAGCCCGTTTCAGCGTCTCCTGCGCATCCACGATCGCGTAAACGTCGATCCTCTCCTGCCGCTGCATCAGGGTCGTGATGGAGGGGAGTTCCAGCAGCTGTGCCTTGAACATCGGATCGATCGTCTCGTCGCGTACCATTTCGCCGTAGCTTTCGATAAAACGCTCATCGACCGTTTCGCCGCGCATCATCGCTTCAATCGTTTCAATGCCGAACCGGTGTGCCGCTTCGTAACGGACAAACCCGTCACTCTCCCGCGCCATCAGAAACGGGTAATCGATCCCGTCGCATTCCACCATGACGGGGGCGCTGAAATTCCGGTTCAGCGAGAGTCGCGGAAGCGCGTCGATCCCGTCAAAAACGATCTCGCTCACCCCCTTCTCGATCCACAGCACTTCCCCGTGAAGAAGCGTCGCATCGGAGGTTTTGATCCGGTACTCTGTGCCGTCCTCGCGCAGAAAGGCGATTTTCAGCGGCATCGCGTAGGGAAGCTGCTCTTCGTTTCTCGTATTTTTCGGAATCTTCTGCTCGATCCGCATCTTCAGCCGTTTCGTCTCCCCCTCATACGACGCCGATACCGCCAGCGTTGGCGTCCGTTCCTGCGAATACCACCGTTTAAACTGACTCAGATCGACGGGGCTCTCGCTTTGCATCGCCCATAAAAACTCCTCCGTTCCGACTGCCTGGCCGTCAAACGTGGCGAAATAACGGTCCATCGCATGGCGGAATTTTTCTTCCCCCAAAACGGTGTGGAGCATCCGGATCACTTCGGCCCCCTTTTCGTAGACGGTGGCGGTATAGAAGTTGTTGATCTCGATGTAATGGTCGGGTTTGATCGGATGGGCCGTCGGCCCCGCGTCCTCGACGAACTGCCGTTCGCGCAGGGCGCGGACATCGTCGATCCGCTGGGTGCGTGCGGAGTTCATGTCGGCGCTGAAGCACTGGTCCCGAAACACCGTCAGCCCCTCTTTGAGGGTCAGCTCGAACCAGTTGCGGCAGGTGATCCGGTTGCCGGTCCAGTTGTGGAAATACTCGTGGGCGATGACGCTCTCGATTCCTAGAAAATCGGTGTCGGTCGCACTCTCCTCATCGGCCAGGACGTAATGGGAGTTGAAAATGTTGAGCCCCTTGTTCTCCATCGCCCCCATGTTAAAACTGTCGACCGCGACGATGTTGTAGACCTCCAGATCGTATTCGCGCCCGTACGTCACCTCGTCCCATTCCATCGACTTTTTGAGCGAGCGCATCGCGTGGAAACATTTGGCTTCGTTGCCCCGGTCGCAGTAAATGGCCAGATCGACTTTTTTGCCGCTCATCGTTGTAAAGGTGTCGGTGATGCTTCCCAGGTCTCCCGCAACGAGGGCAAAGAGGTAGGAGGGTTTGGGGAAAGGGTCTTCCCAGAGGGCCAGGTGCTTGCCGTTGTCCAGAACGGCGGTGCCGCGCAGGTTTCCGTTTCCGAGGATGACGGGACATTTTTCCCGATCGGCAATGATCTTCGTCGTAAAACGGGTCATGACGTCGGGGCGGTCGATGAAATAGGTGATCTTCCGGAACCCTTCGGGCTCGTTCTGGGTACACCAGATACCGCCGGAACGGTAAAGCCCCTCGAGCTCGGTATTTTGGTCGGGGTAGATACGGTTGATGATCCGGACCCGCGCACGGTCGCAATCCATCGGAAGGTAGAGGAATTTCTCATCGCGGCGGAACATCGTTTCGTCGTACAGCACATCATCGACCCACAGCAGCTCCAGGTCGAGCATCTCTCCGTCCAGGCGAAGTTCTCGGGCATCGGGATTCTGGCGGACGATCTCCATCACACTGTCGACGCGGGTCGAAGCCTCTTCGATGATGAATTCGAGGGTGCAGTCGGTAATGGTGTAGGGGCTTGGGGCGTACTCTTTGAAATAGATCGTTTTGTGTTCCGGCGTCATCGGCTCAACCTCTCTGGATGGATTCGTTTTTGAAATAATACTCAAATTACGGTACACTTCACTAATTCAAATAACGGGCAATAATGCTGAACAACACACTCTATCTGGCCAGACAGCCTATCCTGAACCGTTCCGAAGAGATTATCGCGTACGAATTTTTCTACCGCAACGGTTACGGCGAATGCAACATCGACGATCCCCGTCATGCAACGGCATCGGTCCTCGTCAGCCTCCTGAACCAGATCGGTTCGGAAGGGGCATTCGGCGAAACGCTCGCTTTCATCAACACCGACGGACCGTTGCTGCTGACCGACATCCTCAGAAGCCTTCCGAAAGAAAAATTTATCTTCGAGCTCTCCGCTTCGATGAAAATCAATGCCCGTATCCATGAGGCGATCCGTTACTATCACTCCCTGGGATACCGTTTCGCCCTCGACAACGCCTCGTTTCACCCCCACTACCTCGAAACGTTTTCCCCTATTTTCCCTTTTATCGAATTCGCCAAATTCGACGTCACCCAAACCGATATCGAACAGTTCCGTTTTTCCCCCAATCCCTATGGAAAAATGAAATGGATCGCCCAGAAAGTCGAATTTTACGAAATGGCCGAAGCCTACAAAGCGTACAATTTTGAATATTTTCAGGGGTTCTATTTCGCCAAAGCCCATATGATCACCCAAAAGCGGATCGATCCGGAGTACAGCGAAGTCATGTCCCTCTTTTCGCTGCTGCAAAAAGACGCGCCGCTGGACGATATCTGTGATTTTTTCAAAAAAGAGGGGAGCCTGTCGCTCCAGCTGATCCAGTTTCTCCGTTCGGCCCACCCCGAAATTCTCGAAGAATCCTCCTCGATACGCGGAATGCTCGAGAAACTGGGAAAAGGGGAACTGATTCAGTGGCTGATGCTGATCATCTATTCCAAGTCGGGAACCAAATCGGTCAATGACAAAAACCCCTATAGCGTTTTCGCCCAGAACCGGATCGACACGATGGTCTCGCTGCTCTCCAAACTCTCTCCCGAACCCACCGAAAAAGAGATCGAGCAGACACGGCTCATCGCGATGTTCTCCCTTCTCGAAGGGCTGATGAACGTACCGATCGAGCGGATCATCGAGGAGATTAAGCCCGAGAGCGAAATCGAAGATGCCCTGATCACCCATACGGGGAAACTCGGGCGGATCTATGCGGCGGCTTTAAAAGTAGAAAAAGGGGATATCAACGGAGCGGCCATCCTCCTGCACCCCTATACGGGGTGAAAAGCCTCAGCTCATGGCGTCCATCGCCTGCAGCACTTCGTCCATCTTCTGATCGACCGTACCGACATAACGGGTCAGACTCATCATCTCATCCATATTCTGGTTCAACGCTTCGCTGTTGTCGCTGATCGACTGGATCAGCACGTTGATCGTGGCGGACGTTTCCGCCAGACTTTTCTGGGTTCGTTCGGCCAGTTTGCGCACTTCGTCGGCGACGACGGCAAATCCCCGGCCGTGTTCACCCGCCCGCGCCGCTTCGATCGCGGCGTTGAGGGCGAGGAGATTGGTCTGGTCAGCTATATCGCCGATCGTGACCAGAATCTCTTTCGTCTCCCGGGCATTCCCCGCCAGAGACTGAAGGTTCCCGGAGAGTTCATGCTCTTTGCCCGCAACACTCTGTATCCGCTCAACCGTCGTGTTGATCATGCTGTTAAGCTCTACAAACTTGGTCGAGCGGAGCTCTTCGATCGTTTCGCGCAGATGGAGAGTATTGTTGTTCAGTACCTCACGGGCCTCCTGATTTTGCCGTTCCATCGATTCCAACGCACTCCCGAGGTCATTGACCTTCTGGAGCATCTGCCCCATTTTACCTTCTACTTTGACATCGGCCCGGCTCGAAAAATGCCCTTCGCTGAGCGATTCGAGTACGTGGATCGCATTGTCGAGATTGGCCTCCGTTTCATCCAGCATCGCATTCATCGTTTTACGCAGCAGATGCACATGGGGCGTCAGTGAATCACTATCGACGCGGCACATGTAATGTCCCTGGCGTACCTTGTCGGCCAGCAGCACCATCTCGCCGGCCACAAGTGTATCCTGCAACAGGGTCTCCTCGTGTACCTTGGCCACGCGGTTGAGCTTGTCTTCGATGCTCCCCGGGGAAGTTTCGAGGGGTTCAAGACGGTTGCGCTTGAACTGCATCAGTTCCAGAAAATTGTCCAGATGGCGGCTGATGGTGTCGCTGTTGCCGCTTTGGGCCGAAATCATCCAGATCGAAGCGATCAGCAGCACCAGCAACGTGCCGAGCAAAACGTAGGTGCTTTGGGTCATTCCCCCGATAACCCCGCCCAGGAGCGCCAGAACGGTCAAAATCGTTATTTTTGTCGCATTTTCCATTCCGTATCCTTAACTCATCGTCTTGTACAAACGTTCGGCCGCGGCGATCTCATCGCGCGAAGGCTTACGCCGGCAGGAAAGGTACCCGCATCCGCCATGATCGCAGGCGATGTTGGGATAGACGGTCGCATAGACCCAGTAATATCCTCCGTTTTTGGTCGCATTTTTAACGTATCCGGTCCAGATTCTACCGCTCTGGACCGTCTCCCACAAATCTTTAAAGGCCGCTTTGGGCATATCGGGATGCCGAACAATGCTGTGGGGTTTTCCGATCAGTTCATCCAGCGTATACCCCGCTATTTTGCAAAAATCGTCGTTCGCAAAAAGGATTTTCCCTTTTTCGTCCGTTTGGGACACCAGAAAGTCGGTATCCCGCAACACATATTCGCCGTTCATCGTACCCCTTTTTCACAAAGTTCAGACTCTACTCCTTATGATAGTGCAATTGACGTTCTTATGTTACATATCATCGGCAAATGACAACAACCGTCCCTGTTGTTTGCCGATAGTGTGTACCCAGGTAACACAAATCTTCATCTTTCCCGTTGCTTCTGTATTACATATACTTATTCAGCATGCGATTATTTTTGGACCGTTTCGATTTATCCATCCATTTCCAGAGTCATCAGATACATCTCTTCCCCCTCGTCCACGCGCACGTCACCGCTCCCGCACAGCGGACAGAGGTAATGGGGACGTTCCAGCGTGCTCCGTACGCCGCATGAGCGGCATTCGACGACAAGAGGCTGCAGATTCATCACGAAGTGCGCCCCACTGCAGACGGTATGTTCCTTGAACGTATCGAATGCAACCTCGAGAAGGTGCGGTTCCACTCCGCTGTACTGTCCGATTTTGACGACGACTTTCGTGACAGCCGACGCCCCGTTTGCCGCTGCATGGTGTTCGCACTGTTCCAGCAATGCCTGAACGATCGAATACTCGTGCATCAGCATATCCTCGGCAGCAGTTCCCCTTTGGGGAGTTCCAGATAGCGGCGGCTACCCCACCCTGTCTTGAGGATCACCCGCCCCTGTTTGTGCAGTGTCACGGTTCCGATCTGGGCTGCGGCCGGGTTGGATCTCCTCAAAACGGCCAGCGCTTCCTGCGCGTCTGCAGGATCTACGGCGGCAACGAACGTCCCCTCGTTGGCCAGATCGACCGCTTCGAACCCCATCATTTCGCAAAGCCCGCGCACTTCATCACAGACCGGAACCGCCTCTTCCTCCACTTCCAGACACACCTGGCTGGCCGCGGCCCATTCGTTGAGGACGGCGGAAACTCCTCCCCGCGTCGCATCGCGCATCGCGCGGACGGCGATGCCGTTTTGGATCAGCGCTTCCACGGCCGGCCACAGCGTCGCGCAGTCGCTTTTTGGATGAGAAGACAACTCCATCCCCTCGCGCGCGGCCAGGATCGCCGCCCCGTGAGCTCCGATATCGCGCGATACGAGGAGGAGATCCCCTTCCCGCAAAGCATGGGCCGAAATCCCTTCGCACACGATCTCTCCGATGCCGGAGGTGTTAATAAAAATCTTGTCCACCGCCCCCCTGGGGACAACCTTCGTATCGCCGCAGACGATTGCAGCCCCCGACACGGCCAGCTCTGCGGCCATCGAGGAGACGATCCGCTCCAACACCTCAACCTCCAGCCCCTCCTCGATCATGAAGCCGCACGAGAGGTACAGCGGCCGCGCCCCCATCATCGCCAGATCGTTCACCGTCCCGGCAACCGCGATTTTCCCGATGTCCCCGCCGCTGAAAAAGATCGGGCTGACCGTGAAGCTGTCGGTCGTAAAAGCGATTTTGCCGTTGACCTCCAGCACCGCCGCATCCTCGCTTTTCAGAAGGATCTCGTTGCCGAAATGGCGGTAAAAGAGGTCACGGACAAGCGCCCCCATCTCCTCGCCGCCCCCGCCGTGGGAGAGCTGTATCCGCCTCATCCGATCCCTCCGAACCGGTAGTAGGCGTTGCACGACCCCTCCGAGCTCACCATGCAGCTCCCCAGAGGAGTGGAAGGGGTGCAGGCGGTGCCGAACACTTTGCACTCATCGGGTTTGGCCAGGCCGCGCAGGATCGTTCCGCAGATGCAGAGTTTGTGATCGTCGATCGGCTCGGTCGGGAGAAAATCCGCGAACACCTTCTCGGCGTCGCGGTGCGCGAATTCGCCGCGCAGTTGCAAGGCGCTGTGCGGGATGTCTCCGATCCCGCGCCACCGGAAATGATCGCGGGGGCGCATCGTTTGATCGATCATCTCCTGCGCTTTGAGGTTCCCCTCGCGGGTGACGGCGCGGCTGTACTGCACCTCTGCCGTCGCCCTCCCCCCGGTTTTCTGTCGGACGATTCTCAATATCCCCTCCATCACGTCGACCGGTTCGAATCCGCTGACGACGACGGGGGTATGGTACGCGGCCGCGATCGGCTCGTAGATTTTCGAACCTGTGATGACGCTGACGTGCGAGGGGCCGATAAAAGCGTTGACGCGGGTATCGGAATCGTCCATGATCGCATGGACCGCCGGGGGGACGAGGACATGGTTGATGTGAAAATAGAGGTTCCCTATCCCCTCTTTTTCGGCCTGCAGGATCAGGCTGGCGGTCATCGGGGTCGTCGTCTCAAACCCGATCGCAAAAAAGATCACCTTTTTGTCCGGGTTTTCACGGGCGATTTTCAGTGCATCGATCGGGGAGTACAACGCCCGGATATCCCGCCCTGCCGCGCGCTCCTGCGAAAGCGAGCTTTGGGAGCCCGGAACGCGGATCATGTCTCCGAGGGTGAGGAGAATCGCATCCTCCATCCGTGCAAGGGCGATCGCGTGGTCGATCCGCTCTTTGGGCATGATGCATACGGGGCATCCGGGGCCGTGGATAAACTCGATGTGCGGGGGGAGGAGCTGTTTCAGGCCATATTTCATGATCGTGTGGGTATGCCCGCCGCATACTTCCATGATATGAAGCGGCTGAGAGAGTTTTTCGCTCTCACGGGCGATGGCGGCACTCAATGCCCGTATCGCTTCGCCGTTGCGAAAACCTTCGTACAGATCTTTGAGCAGCAGGCTCATACCGTTTCCCGGTTCAAGCAGGCATCATCCGCTTCAACCAGCGCACGCCTTTCGGCCTCTTCCATCTGAGCGACAATCTCGGAATACACTTTCAGACTTTCCAGCGCATCCTCCTCGTCGATTTTCGACATCGCAAAACCGACATGGATCAGCACATATTCGCCGACCGCGATATCATCTCCCATCAGGTCCAGGCTCACCTGACGCCGTATTCCCATCGTATCGACGGTCGCGACGTTATCCTCGTCGATGGCTACCACTTTGGAAGGAATAGAGAGGCACATGCTTAGTTCCTCATGCTTTTTTTGAACTCGATCCATTGGATCACTTTCCGGATGCTTTCGTCGTCTTTCGTCGAAATTTCGAGAATGTCGGCCCCCGGTTTGAGTTTACGCGCTGCCTCTTTGGCCCGCGCGACATCAAAATCGAAATGGGGGAGGAGATCGCATTTGGTGATGAGGATCAGATCGGCGGTGCGGAACATGACGGGATATTTTTCGATCTTGTCCTCCCCTTCGGGGACGGAGACGAGGACGATATTCAGATGCGCACCCACATCGTAGCTCGCGGGACAGACGAGGTTCCCGACGTTTTCGATGAAACAGACATCCAACTCCGCGATCGGGAGTTCGTGCAGCGCCTTGTGCACCATAAACGCGTCGAGATGGCACGCACTCCCCGTCTGGATCTGATAGGCGGCTATCCCTTTGGCTTTGATCCGGTCGGCGTCACGCGACGTTTCCAGATCCCCTTCGATCACCCCGAATCTGAATTGGGCCAGATCGGCCATTTTCTCCAGCAACGCTGTTTTTCCGCTGCCGGGAGAGCTCATCAGGTTGATCGCCAAAACGCCGTGCGATTCGAAATGGTCGCGGTTGTGCTGCGCTTCGCGGTCGTTTTTGTCGAGGATCTTCGTGATGACCGAAATCGTTTTGGGATCGTTCAGCTGAGGGTTGTGGTGGAGCGTTTCATGCGCATGGTGATGTTCATGGGAGGGATGGTCATCGTGGTGATGATGGTGATCGGTGATCGAGCAGCCGCAGTCTTTGCACATGGTAAAATCCTCTGCGAGTAGTTTAGGGTATTTTAGTCAAAGCACCTTTAAGGCGCTTTTGGTTCAGGAAGCTATGAGGGAAATTCCCGCCGCAGCGATTGCGCCGCCGGCATAACGGGAGGCTTTGGACTCGGCAAACCGGTGCATCGCCATCCCCAACGCGATTCCCCCCATATGGAGCAACCCGGTCGCCACTACAAACCCTGACGCATACCCGACACCGCCGGCATTGAGCGGCATCTCCGCACCGTGCGCCGCCCCGTGGAACAGCGCGAACAGCCCGACGACGGCAGAGCCAAGCACGACCGGCATTCTGATCCCGAATGCGATCAACCCTCCCAGAACCACCACCGAAGCCAAAATCCCCTCTTCGATCCACGGAACCTGAACCCCCTGGATCCCCATCGCGGCACCCGCAACCATCATCATTACGAAACTGAGAGGTACCGCCCATACCGCACGTCCCCCCATCTGCGCCGCCCAGAGCCCTACGGCGAACATCGCCAGGATGTGATCGACTCCCCCGATCGGGTGGGAGAACCCGGCACCAAATCCCGAAATGCTGCCATGACCCGTGTGGGCCAGGAGGGAGATTTCGGCGGCCAGAAGAGTCAGTACTGTCTTTTTAAACATCACCATGTCCTTTTTTGTTCGGGTTTCAAACACGTATCAAAAATTATAGGCTTTTTTTCTTAAGAGCGCGGTTCATCCCTCAAGAACACCATCGCGCTCTTTCAGCTGTTATGCAGCCCCCACCATGCCTGCCCAAGAGCGATCCCCCCGTCGTTGATCGGGGTGCGCTGCTGGGCGAAAAACGGCCGATCCGCGAAGCGGCGATACACTCTCTCCATCAGCGCACGGTTCTGGAACACCCCTCCCCCGACGACGATCGGCAGATAGGGGTGGACATCGGCAAAACGGCCGATCATCGCTTCGACGGTCGCAAGAAACCGGCCGGCGATCACCCCTTTGTTCGCGGGGTCGGAAGAGAGCTTCACGATCTCGCCGATCATCGCGGCGGGATCGATGCTCCCCTCATTGACCTCAAACGCGAACGGCGCATCCACCGAGAGATCGGCATGACGCTCCATGATCATCCCCCCCTGCCCTTCGTAATCGAGGTGCTGGACGAATCCCCCCAGCGAAGCGACGGCGTCGAAGAGGCGCCCCATCGACGTACTCATCGGTGCGTTCAGTTTTTTGCTCCACATATGGTGGAGCTGGCGGATCTCATGGGGCAAAAACGCCCAGGTCGTCGGGATCTGCATCCCCATCACCTCCTCGAGGCTATAGCGCTCAAACAGCAGCGACAGCGCTATGCGGCGGGGCTCCCTGACCGCTTTGTCACCCCCCAAAAGGGCAAACGGTTTTATAAAACCGATCCGCTCGTATGTATGCACGTCGGCGATCATCACCTCGCCCCCCCACAGCTCCCCGTTTTCGCCGTATCCCGTCCCGTCAAACGCAAACCCCAGCACCTTTTGGGTCAGGCCGTATTCGGCCATGCAGGTGAGGATATGGGCGTAATGGTGCTGTACGGCGTAATGGTGGGCCGCGTGTTCTGCCGCATAGCGGGTCGAGGAATATAACGGGTGGGGATCATGCACCATCACGTCCGTTTTCCCCCGATAGAACCGCTTGAGCGTATGGACCGTCCGCTCGAAATACTCGTCCGCCTCGATGCTCCCCAGATCGCCGATGTGGGGGCTGAGGATCAGGTTTTTCCCCACGGCCAGTGCGACGGCGCTTTTTTGATGGGCGCCGACGGCCAGGATACTCTTCCGGGCCGGGCGGCTGAGCGGGAGGGCGTGGGGTGCATACCCGCGCCCCATCCGGAGCATCACGGTTTTTTCCCCGGCGACCTGGACGACCGAATCATCCAGAGGATTGACGATGATGCGGTCGTGATCGAGGATCCCGTCCACCACCCCTCCCAGCCGGCGGACGATCTCTTCGTATCGGGCGATGATCGGCTCGTCGCTGATGTTGGCGCTCGTCGCCACGAGGGGGAAATCGATCGTTTCAAACAGCAGAGCGTGCAGCGGGGTATAGGGGAGAAGGACCCCGATCCGGTCGATCCCCGGTGCCACCAGAGACGACACTCCTCCCCCCTCCCGGGCATCGGCGATGACGATCGGCCTGATCGCACCGGTGATCAGCTCTCTCTCGGTCCGGCCGATGCGGACGGAGCGCTCCAGCTGCTCCAGCGAACCGAACATCACCGCCAGCGGCTTGGCCGCCCTGCGCTTTCGCCGGCGCAGCTCCCCCACCGCTTCATCGCAGGTCGCGTCGCACATCAGGTGAAATCCCCCCAGCCCCTTGAGGGCGATGATCTTCCCCTCTTTCAGCATCGTCGCCGCCCTCTGCAGCGGATCCCCCTCCCTCTCCTCGCCGCTGGGGTCCAGGAAACGGACTCGGGGCCCGCACTTCGGGCAGCTGATCGGTTCGGCATGGTAGCGTCGGGAGGAGGGATCGGTGTATTCGGCCTCGCACTCAGGGCACATCGCAAAATGTTTCATCGAGGTCCGGACGCGGTCGTAGGGAGGGATCTGCATGATCGTGTAGCGGGGGCCGCAGTCGGTACAGTTGATGAAAGGATAGCGGTACCGGCGGTCGTTCGGATCGTCAAACTCCGCCTCGCACGCCGCACACATCGCCCGCTCCTGCGGAATCGCGGCGGTGGATGAACCCTCCTGGCTCTCGCGGATCTCGAAACCGCTCCGCTCGCACGGCGGGAGTTCGGCCGTATCGAGCGCATCGATCCGGGCGTGGATCGGAGGAGCGGTTTTCAGCTCCTCGATAAAGTTCTCCAGCCGTTCCCCCTGCGCATCGATTTCGACCCCTTCGGGGGTGTTGGTGACGTAACCGCTGACCCCCCACCGTTTGGCGCAGCGATAGATGAAGGGGCGGAATCCGACCCCCTGCACGATCCCCCGGATCGTGATCCGCACCCTCTTCACCCCCCGGCTCCGCATCCGGCTACCTCGCGGCGGATGCGCCGTAGGAGGCGATGATCGCATCGAGGGTTGCGGATTCTGGGAGCTCCAGGACCTCCACCCCCTCTGTGCGCAGCTCTGCGATCACCCCCCGGGTCAAAACGGCAAAATTCTCCCGCACGGGCTGGCTCAGAGCCATCTCGACGGTTGTGATATCCTCTGGCACGATCCCCACGACGCTCACTTCGGCGGTGGAACCCTGCAGCGAACAGATCTCGAGCATCTCGACCACCT
Organism: Campylobacterales bacterium; assembly: GCA_016938595.1. Taxonomy (GTDB): domain Bacteria; phylum Campylobacterota; class Campylobacteria; order Campylobacterales; family Sulfurimonadaceae; genus Sulfuricurvum. Next base: position 16,701 of record JAFGUJ010000005.1, read on the forward strand.
CGACCTCATGGGCCGTTTTGCGGTAATTTCCCAGCCCCAGCAGCTCATCGGCGGGGAGACGGTAGACCGATCCGGGGGCGTCCTCGATCGAGAGGGTGTCGAGAATCACCACCTTGTCGTAGGAGAGATAGTAATCCATCAGCCCAAATCCCAGCGTCCCCCCGTCGATGATCTCGATCGGAGGGGAGAAACGGTAGTTGGCTTCCAGATAGCGCCCCGCGTACACCCCGACCCCTTCGTCTTTGAAGAGGATGTTGCCGATTCCGATGACGACGATCTTTTTCACTCAGAGACTGCAGATCGGAGAGATTTTGTAGCGGGAGAGCTCGCGTCCCCACGCATCGATGACGTGAACCGCGCACGCCAGGCACGGGTCGAATGAGTGGACGATCCGCAGCACCTCCAGCGGTGCGTCGGGGTCGGCGATCGTGATCCCGATCAGCGCCTCTTCATAGGCTCCCCGCTGATTTTTCGCATCTTTGGGGGAGGCGTTCCACGTCGTGGGGACGACCGCCTGGTAGTTGGCGATCTTCGCCCCCTCGATCCGGACGAAATGGGACAACACCCCCCGAGGCACCTCGAAGATCCCCGCCCCTTTCGCCTCCGCGGGGAGCTCTTCAAACACATATTTTGTCCACGTCTCCTCATCGTAGTATTTGAGGTTTTCGATCAGGTCGCTCATCATGCTGAACAGGTAATCGCAGCAGATCTGCGCCTCGACCGCCCGCGCGGCGTTGCGCCCCACCCCGCTGGAAAAATCGATCAGTTCAAGCCCCGTCGCCTCCATGAACCGCTCCATGTAGGGGCGGATGGTGGGGGAGTTTTTGGCGTAGCCGACACTCATCCGGGCCAACGGCCCCACCTCCATCACGTCCCCCTCGTAGCGCGGAGCCTTGATCCAGCTGTATTTTCCCTCGCTTTTGAGGGTGCCGTCTTCGTTCAGGTCGGTGTAAAACGGCACCGTCTCCCCCTCATACGGGGAGAGGGGAGCGTCGTTTTCGTACCACGCACGCGACGCCTCCTCGGTGATTTTGGCGGGGTCGAAGGAGGCGACCTCATCGAAGTTGTGCCCCCGGATCACCCCCTCCTCAAACAGCATCGAACCGTTGCCGAAAGCGTAGCCTCCGCAGCAGAGGAAATTCCCGCTCGCACGCCCCTCTCCCGCTTTGATCGTCTCGTTGTAGGCATCGACGATCATCTTCAGATCGGGGATATAGGCCCTCTCGATAAAATCGCGTACTTCTTTGATAATGAACAGAAAATCGTTCAACCGCTGTGGGCTCATCAGATCAGCCACGCTCGTCACCCCTCCGACGACGAGGTTCTGGGGGTGGGGGGTTTTTCCGGCGAAAATGGCGATCGCCTTGGAAATATCGCGCTGAATCCGCAGCGCCTCGAGGTAATGGTTCATATGGACCAGATTCTGCTCCGGGGAGAGACGGTACGCGCTGTGCCCCCAGTAGCCGTTCGCGAACAGCCCCAGCCTCCCCGCTTTGACGAAACTGCCCAGTTTTTCCCGGACGCTCTCCAAATGCCCCCGCGAATTCCGGTAGGGATGCTCCGACCACCGCGCCGCCTCGTGCGATGCCTGGTCGCAGTCAGCCCCGAGCGCCGCGGTGATGTCGACGAAATCGAGCGAATGGAGGTGGTAATAGTGAACAATATGATCCTGCACGAAGAGGGCGAGGGTCACGAGGTTGCGGACGATCTCGGCGTTTTGAGGGATGGTGATACCGTACGCATCCTCGACGGCGCTGATAGAGGCTCGGTAGTGGACGTTCGTGCACACCCCGCAGATCCGCTGGGCGATCAGCCCCGCGTCGCGGGGGTCTCTCCCTTTGAGAATCGTCTCGATCCCCCGAAACAGCTGCCCCGATGCCCAGGCTTCGCGGACGACATTGTTCTCGTCGATCTCCACCTCGATCCGCAGGTGTCCCTCGATCCGGGTGATGGGATCTATGACGATTTTCTTATTCATGCTCTTTCTCCGGTAGTTTGCGGTGGTTTGCGTAAAGGTCGAAGGCGATTTTCCCCTGACCGCAGGCGAAGCATCCGTGCCCCGCCTGCACCGGCCAGCTCGTCCCTTCGTTGAATTTGACCAGCGAGCAGTTCAGATCGGCATATGGGCCCTTGCACCCCATCTCAAACAGGCACCACCCTTTCTTGGCCCCCTCGTCGCCCCACTCCTTGACGAATTCCCCCAGCTCGTAGTGGCCGCGCCGCTCGCAGTTGTCGTGGACCCGGAAACCGTAGGCCCATTCGGGGCGGTTTTTGGCGTCGAGTTTGGGAAACTCCTCGAACATGATGTAGTGCAGCAGCGTCCCGACAATATTGATCGGGTTGACCGGACATCCGGGGAGGTTGATGATGTCGTCTCTCCCCAGCGCTTCGGAGACCCCCACCGCCCCCGTCGGGTTGGGCTCGGCCGCGACGACCCCCCCGTCAAACGCGCACGATCCGACCGCCATCACCGCCGCCGCATTGGCGCTCACGCGGCGCAGCAGCTCCACGCCGGTCTCCCCTTTGGGGCCGATCCGCAGAAATTTCCCGTCCAGCCCCATCGGCACCGCCCCCTCGACGATCAGGATGTAGCGCCCCGCATCGTTTCGGACGATCTCATCGAGCACCGCTTCGGAACGCTCCCCGGACGCCGCCATCAGCAGTTCGTGGTAATCGAGCGAGACGTAGTTCAGGATCAGATCGTCGATTTTGGGATGGGACGATTTGATGAACCCCTCCGAATTGCCCGAACAGTCGGCCAGTTCCAGCCAGATGATGGGAATCTTGTTGAGCTGTTTCACCCCTTCGCCGACCACCTCTTCGTAATCG
>JAFGUJ010000208.1 GCA_016938595.1 Campylobacterales bacterium
GATGTGGGTCAACCTCTATAACGCCCGGCTGGAGTTCGGTGAGGTTCCGGTGTTTTATCTTCCCTATTTCGGATATCCTACCGACCGCACGCGCCGCAGCGGTTTGCTGATTCCCTCGTTCGGATGGTCGAATTCGGAAGGGTTTTATTACGAGCAGCCGATCTATTTCGCTCCTCAGAACTGGTGGGATCTGGAACTGCGTCCCCAGATCCGGACGTCGCGCGGAGAGGGGATCTATGCCGATTTCCGCTTCGTGGATACCCCATCCTCCCAGGGGTCTGTCCGCGTGGGATACTTCAAGGAACAGAGCGAATACGCGACCGAGTACGATTTGGCCAACCTCAAACATTACGGATACGACGTCAATTACCGGCACAGCGCCCCTTTGAGGGAATGGTTCGATCTTGATCTGGAAGGAGAATCGGGACTCTACGTCGCGGGATCGTGGATGAACGACGTCGATTACCTGAATCTTCAGCAGACCGATCAGACCAAAAGCATCACCCACAATCAGGTGATGTCCCGCATCAACGCCTATTACGGGGGCGAAGATCACTATCTGGCCGCCTACTTCAAGCATTACCAGTACCTCGACGAAGAGAGCAATGCCCGGACGATCCAGACCCTTCCGACGCTCCATTACCACCGCTATCTGGAAACCTTTTTCAACGATGTTCTCCTCACCAGCGCCGACGCGATGGCCACCCACTTTTACCGTCCTGACGGAAAACGGGCCGTGCAGGGGGATTTTAACGTCCCATTGAGCCTTCAGACATCGTTGATGGATGAATATCTCGATCTGAGCTATACGGCCAACGCTTCGGCCAGGGTGATCGGATTTTATGGCAATCCCTACACAGATGACGTCAACCGCTATGAGCAGGGACTTTACGCCCAGCTCGATCATACGGTCTCCCTTTCCTCGACGTTGGTCCGTCCGTATGAAACCTTCACTCACGTCATGAGCCCCTCTGTCAGCTACACCGAAGCGGGGACGCGTCATTACGGCGGCTATTACGAAACGTTTCATGAGAACGGGGAGTGCGTCCCCGGGAATACGAATGCGGCATGCGAATACTACACCCTGAACGAACCCGGTGACACCCTTTCGCTGGGGCTGAACAATTATGTTTTCCGGGACGGAAAACAGCTTTTCGCCGACCGCCTCTCGCAAAACTTCCGATACGACGATACGGGAAGCTATTACGGAGAGCTTCAGAACGAGCTGGAATGGGAAATTACCGACGCTCTCTCGTACTACAACCAGACGGCGTATAACCATGACCGCAACCGCATTACGAAAGAACAAAATACACTGCGCTATAATGACGGAGGCGTGAGTGCGGGCATGAGCCATTATTACACCGATCGGCTCCGGAACAACAAGCC
>JAFGUJ010000006.1 GCA_016938595.1 Campylobacterales bacterium
CTGAACGTGTGCGGCCATCTGATTTTCGGGCTGCCGGGAGAGACCAAAGAGATGATGATGGGGACGGTGAAAGAGGCCTATGCCCTCGGAATCGATTCGGTTAAATACCATCCCCTCTACGTCGTCAAGCGGACAGCTCTGGCCAACGAATACGCACGAGGGGAATTTCAGCCGATCACCCAGGAGCTTTACATAGAGGTGCTTCGCGAAGCGCTTCTGTTAAAGCCGGAGCATGTCAGCGTCCAGCGGATCAGCGCGGGTATCGACGACGATACGCTTATCGCCCCGGAGTGGTGCAAAGGTAAAAACGCGCAGTTCAGGGCCATCAACGACGCGCTCCAGGGCGTCGGATTCAAATATTAATCGACTTTGGCTTCGATGTCGTAAGAGACTCTTTGGAAATGGGGCGGATAGTCCATCATTATCCGGAAAGTTTTTGACATTCCCGGATTCAGGTAGTCTGCAATAACATGCTCTTCGACAATTTTATTCCGTTTGAATTCAGGATTGTCCCCCTCGAAGAGTTCGGCGAATGCTCCCGGCCGCGCAAACTGACTTGCTTTGGCCTGATTTCCGCTTTGCGCATTGCTCAATTTGACAACGGCAACCACATTGGCGACGGGGTATTTTCCGACATTGCGGACCACCCCTTTGATAAGGAGCTGCTCGGATTGGTAATAACGCTGTTGACTGACGTTTGAGATTTCAACGCGGTATACGTTTTCATCGATGAGGCTCCACATAAACATCCCCAGCAGTGTGACGATCAGCGTGATGGTTGCGATGACAGAAACTCTGGAATCGCTGCGGTAGGCCAGGATAACCCCTAGGACGAAAACAATTCCAAGCCCTCCGATTAAAAAATAATGCCAAGGTGTTAATGGGCTCATCTGCATTCTGCCTTTACGGTGATGTTAAAATCTTTGGTATATCGGAAAGGTTCGACAAAAAGTTTAAAGGGGGCTTTCTCCCCGGCTCCGATGGGTTCTTCGAGGGTATAGGTACTCTTTTTGAAGGGAATATAGGGATAGATCGGATCGATATAGCGGTTGTGGGTCACTTTGTAGACTCCGGTGGACAGGGTACAGCGGCTGAAGGGGCGTTTAGAGAGGTTATGAACTTCCCCTCTCACCAACAGTGCTTCGGTAAATTCGAGGGCTTTGACTTCCGTGACGGTGACGCCGGATTTGAAAAGATAGCTGTGCAGCCAGAGGTATCCTCCGACGGAACCTGCCGTCAATATTCCAAAAGCCACTAAAACCAGCAAGATCGCGAAGGCAATTTTTTCGCGTAGCACGATCGCCAGAATCAGCAAAAGGATAAAGAGGAGAATGATCCCTCCAAAGAGGAAATAATCATAAATCAAAAGATTGTTGATGAAATCGATAATTTTGGTTTTCATTTTTTCCTGGAATTTTTCTCTGCGATTCCGCTGATACCGCTGCGGCGGGCAAGCTCTTGTTTAATACGGTCAGGCGAGATGTTTTTATGCCCGAGTGCGACAAGGACATGATAGACTAAATCGGCACATTCGTAAATAATTTCATCTTCTTTTCCGTCTTTTACGGCAAAGCTGAATTCTCCGGCCTCTTCCACAACTTTTTTCAAAATGGCATTCTCTCCGCTGCTGAGGAGTTTGGCCGTCCATGACGTGGAAGGATCGGCATGTTTGCGATCCAGGATCGTGTGGTAAAGCTCGTCGATGATGCCGTACGTAGCGACGGTATCGATCTGGGGTTCGCTGATCATTTCTCCGCTTTCAATGTCGGTGAAAAAGCACGATTTGCGTCCCGTATGGCATGCAACCCCCTCCTGGCGCACCATGATGAGCAAAGTATCGTTGTCGCAGTCGAGCAAAAAACGCTCGATGTGCTGCAGATGGCCGCTGCTCTCCCCTTTTTTCCACAGCCGCTGCTTGGAACGGGAATAATAGTGGGCGGTTTTGGTTGAGAGGGAAAGTTCCAGCGCTTCGCGGTTCATGTAGGCCATCATCAACACTTCGAGTGTCGTCGAATCCTGGACGATGACGGGGAGGAGTTCGGACTTGTGCCAGTCGATTTGGTCGAGATTCATGGGAAACCTTTTGAGTATTTGGAAAGGCCTCACGAATGAAACCCTGCCAAACCCTCCGAACAGGAGAGGTCGGAATTATTCTTTGGATGAAATTTTCTGGGTATGGTCTGTTTTCATGTCCACCCAGATATTGGGGGTGGAACCTCCTGGGGTGAGGAAAATCTTGGCGTCCTTGTTCTCTTTGAGCGCTTCGTTGAATTTCCCCTGCACCTTGACCTGCTCGAGTTTGAGCAGACCCGGAGTGAGTGAATTGGCGATGAGCTGATTGGCTTTGGCCTGCGCGCTCGCTTCGATGGTCAGGGCGTTCGCAACCCCCTGCGCCTCGGTCTCTTTTTTCAAAGCTTCCTGTTTGGCCCGTTCGACTTCCTGCTGCGCCCGTTCGACTTCCTGCTTGGCGAGCTGAACCCGTTCGATCTGCTCTTTGACCTTCTGCGGGAGGATGATTTCGCGCAGCTGGATCGACTCGAGTTCGGCCGGGGCGTTTTTCTGCCCTTCGACCGATTTGCGGATCCCCGCCTCGATCTGGGTTGCGATCGTGTTGCGCATGATCGGGAGGTTCTCGGCCTCGTACTGCCCTACGACGTTGCGGACGATGTCGCGGGCGACGGGGTCGATGATCTTGTCTTCCCAGCTGAAGCCCCAGTTGGAGATGGTCTGTGCGGCCAGCTGACCGTTGAGGCGGTACTGGACCGTCAGGTCGATCCCGACGGGGAGACCCCGTTTGTCGAGAACGGTGATCGACGGTTTGACCAGGATACCGTCACCTGCTGTCGACGCACGGTCGATTTTGTCGGCATAGTTGATGATCCGTACCTTGGTATCGACAATGTAGACTTTCTGGATGACGGGGATTAGGAAGTGAAGCCCCGGAAGAAGGGCCTGCACTTCGTATTTCCCGTTGGTCGAGAGGATACCTCTCTCCCCTTCGTTGATGATGACAAACGGTTTTGCCAGTACGAGCAGGAGGATGAACCCCCCGATCAGCCAAAAGACTCCGGCTTTGTTGCCGCCGCCCATGTTAAAATCGAACTTGGGAGGCTTGGGGGCCTGAAATCCTCCCCCGCTCCGCTGGCTCTCGTTTTTTTTCTTGTTGAAATAGTCGTTCATATCACTGGCCATATCAGATCCTCATTCCTTATTTGGTGCGCGGCGGCACCGTTGTGCGCTCGCAGTTATATCCTAAATTAGTCAATGTACGTCAAATAGTGGTCAAAATCGCTGTTGCGCCCGTAGACGATGTCGCAATAACCGCTCTGGATCTTTTCGGTGATCGGTCCGCGTCCGCCGGCTCCCAGCACCCGGGCATCGACTTCGCGAATGGGGGTGATTTCGGCGGCGGTTCCAGTCAGGAACGCTTCGTCGGCGATGTAGATTTCTTCGCGGCTGATGCGGCGGCGGACTACGGTCATCCCCATTTTCTCAGCCATCTCGATGACCGTTTTCTGGGTGATCGATTCGAGGGAGTTGTCATTGGGAGGGGTGATGATCGTGCCGTCTTTGATCATGAAAAAAGAGGCTCCGCTCGCTTCGGCGACGTACCCCTCATCATCGAGGAGCAGCGCTTCGTCGTATCCCGCTTCGACCGCTTCGAATTTTGCCATCTGGCTGTTCAGATAGTTGGCAACCGCTTTGGCTTTTCCCATATTGGATTTGTTGTTCGGACGGCTGAACGAAGAGATTTTGAGGCGGATACCCCGTTTCATCCCCTCTTCGCCAAGATAGGCACCCCATTCCCATGCGGAGACGGCAACCTCTACGGGAGCTTCCTTGTGGTACACCCCCATGACACCGTATCCGAGATAGACGATCGGGCGCAGATAGACGTTTTCGCCGGTGAATCCGTTGGCTTTGAGCAGTTCGATCTGCGCGCGGTTGAGCTCCTCGACGCTGTAAGGGACGTTGATGAGGGTCATTTTAGCCGATTCAATCAGACGTTTCGTATGGTCGTTCAGGCGGAAAATAGCGTACCCTTTGGGTGTCTTGTATGCTTTTGTCCCTTCGATGGCACCGTTACCGTAGTGGAGGGTGTGGGAAAGAACGTGGATTTTCGCGTCGTTCCACGGGACTAGTTTGCCGTTCATCCAAATAAATTTGGCTTCGTTCATGGGGGAGTTCTCCAAAAGAAATAGTTGGACGATTTTAGCGAAGATGGGGTTTGATGTAGATTAAAACTTGACACTTTCTGCACGATGGCCTATAGTATTCCTATCGATAGTTTCACACGAGGAGACAAATCATGGCCATTTCCCCAATTCCGGTAGACCAGCGGGTGATCGACATCGATTCGCGCCGTTTCGCTTCGATCGAAAAGGCGCTGGTGGAACTGATCACCAACAGCGACGAAAGCTATGCCCGCCTGGAAAAAGAGGGGATAGCGGTGTCAGGACAAATCCGCATCCGGTACGAGCGGCATCAGAACCGTGCGCGGCTTGTCCTTACCGACCAGGCGGAGGGGATGAGCTTCGAGCAGGTTTCGTATATCCTGACCTACGGTGGGGCTCACAGCCCGCTTTCTCGCGGGGAGGGGGAAGGGCGCGGCTATTTCGGCCGCGGCTTGAAACAGGCGGTTTACGGACTGGGGCGCGGATCGATCGAGACGATACACGAGGGGGAGATTTCGCACATCGAGCTGTACCGCAGTGACAACGGCGGCTATTTGTACGATGACGGCGGCGGCGGCCGCCCTGCGGAAGCGGCGGACTACGAGCGGCTGGGGATCGTACGAAACGGTACGCGGGTAACCATCCTGATTGAAAATGCCCAGGTGAATATTTCCCGTTTTCATTCACTGGTGCAGGCGGTGGCCGACAATATTTATCTGCGCGACGTGCTGGAACGCCGCGATGTCGAGCTGCTGAGCGTGCAGCAGGAGAAAGAGCTGGAGCGAAGCGGACGGATTCGCCATGTGGAGCCTCCCGCGCTGATACTGATCGGGCCCGATCAGGGAGGGCACTTCATTTACGGAGAGGAAGAATATCCGTTCACGCTGACGCTGAAGCGCTCCCGGGAGACGGAACTGATACTCAAAGGGGATCAGCGGACGAACGGACTCATTATCGCATCGGGTCTGGCGGTGCTCGACTGTCAGCTCTTCGAATACGAAAACCAGGTGGGGGCGGAGTACCTTTTCGGAACGGTCCGCTGCCCTGCGTTGATCGAAAAACTGGGGCAGGGGATGGCCATTATCAGCGACGAGAGGGAGGGGCTGAATGCGAAAAATGATTTTGTCGAGGCGTTTTCCCATGCCATCAGCCGGATGATTGAACCCTGTGTGGTGGCGGAGCAGGAAAAACTCAAACACCTCGAACATGCCACCACTTCGGACCGGACCGGCCATATGATCGAGCATCTGCTGCAGCGGATGAGCCGGGCGGCGATTCAGGACATGGGGATCCTGCTGCCGCCGGCCGAGCCTTCTGCGACCGGTGCCGATGGGGCGGAGGTTCCGGCTGCGCTGCGGTTTTCCACCCCTTTTTATTATCGCAGGCCGGAGCATCCGTTTCATGTCACTTTACACATGAATCCGGATAGGTTCGGAGACGATGATATCCTGACGTTCAGCTACACGCTTCCCCCTTCCATCCGTATCGAACCGATGCCCTCGGAAATCCCTTTTCGGGAGCTGCAGGAGAGGGGATCTTTTGAATGGAGCGTGGTGGGAGCGCGCGCAGGGGAACGTGGCGAGATCATGGTGCGCGGGGGGGCTTATTGGGCCTGGTGCGAGATCAGCGTGGCGGAGGAGGTATCTTCGGGACACGGAGGGGGCGGCCATCTCCATGCGGCGAAAAAAGGGGTACCGAGGGATCACGGCATGGCGATGTTCGCCGGATACGATTTCCGGAACCTGAACAACGAACTGGAACGGGCGGTCTATAGCCCGCAGGAGCGAAAAATCATCATCAACACCGGGGCGCCGACGGTGCAGCTGTACGTCGACGGCCGGGGGCATTTCCGCGATTCCGCCCGGCTTTTGCTGGCCGAGCTTTTTATGGACGTTATTTCTGATGAACTGGCACGCTGCACGGTAGACAAAACAGGACGAAAAGGGGATCTGGCCGCCTACCACGAGGCCAAACAGGATATTATCCGCCGCTACGGCAGTGAAATCCATCTTTCGTTTCTAAACACCTGAAAAAGGGGAAAAGGGAGTGACGTCCGAACGATCCAATGGCGTTCGGACAGGGTATCAGTGGCTCGGAGTGTTGATCATCCAGATCGAGAAGGTATCAATGTAGTTCCAGAACGATTGGATGTATTCAGGGCTTACTCCCTCTTTTTCGAGTTCGGGAAGGAGAACGGCATAGAATTCGAGCCATCGGCGGCGCGCCGCCTCATCGATCCGGAAAGGGGCGTGGCGTCCCACCATGCGAGGCTCACCCCGGGTCTGGGCAAAATAGTCCGGACCGCCGCAAATCTGGATGAAAAAATCGGCAGCGTGCTTTTTGGCCGCCGAAAAGTCATCCTCGTCAAAGACCGGGAACAAAAACGCGATGTCGCTGTTGCGGATCATTTCGTAATGGTCGTTCACCAGTTTGCGGAAACGCTCTTCGCCTACCTGATAGAAGAATCCCGGATGAGGTTTGGTAAC
>JAFGUJ010000209.1 GCA_016938595.1 Campylobacterales bacterium
AAAAAAAGATGCACCATCGGTGCAACCGTCGAGCTGGGCGAGGACATCTATCTCTACCAATCCAAAGTAAGCGCCAAGATCGTCGAGAAAAACAGCGGGATCGTCATCGACCGGCTCATTCTTCCTCCCGCAGTGGATCATGACGGCGAAAAGGTCTATCTGAGCTCACCCTCTATCGATATCGCATTGGCGAAGACGAGAGAACTGGACGAGATTGTTCCTATAACGGTGATCCTCAGCTATCAGGGATGTTCGGAACAGGGATTGTGCTATGAGCCGATGGAAACGACGTTCAATTTCGACATTGAAACCTCGGCACTGATTCTCAAAGAAGCCACCCCCGTTGCACCTAAAAAAAGCCCCGTCACCGTCTCGGAAACCGACCAAATCACCCAAACGTTTATCGAGGGGAATGTCCCGCTGATTCTGCTCACCTTTTTTACCTTCGGTCTGTTGCTCTCTCTGACCCCGTGCATTTTTCCGATGATTCCGATCCTCTCCTCGATCATCGTCGCGCAGGGGAAAAATATGGACGCACGGCGGGGATTTCTCCTCTCCCTCGTCTATGTCTTCTCGATGTCGGTTGCCTATACGATTGCCGGAGTATTGGCGGGATTGTTCGGCGGCAATCTCCAAATCGCGATGCAAAACCCGTGGGTGATCTCGACGTTTGCCCTTCTCTTTGTGGGACTGGCGATCTCGATGTTCGGATTTTTCAAAATCGGACTCCCCTCCTCATGGCAAACCCGTCTGAGCAAATCCTCCGAAGAGGCCAGTTCCAAAGGGGGCTATCTTGGTGTCGCGATCATGGGCTTTCTATCGGCATTGATCGTAGGGCCGTGCGTCGCCCCTCCGCTCGCCGGAGCACTCGTCTATATCGGGCAAAGCGGCGATGCACTCCTGGGGGGTGCGGCATTGTTCGTCCTTAGTATCGGAATGGGGATTCCTCTGTTGCTGATTGGAATAGGTGCGGGTAAATACATGCCGCGCCCCGGCGGATGGATGGACACGGTATCGCATATCTTCGGCGTCGTGATGCTCGCCATTGCCATCTGGATGCTGAGCCGCATCATCGACCCCTCCATAGCGATGATTCTATGGGCGGCATTGCTGATTATCGTCTCTGTTTATCTCGGAGCGTTGGAACCGTTGCATGGGAAGGGGATCAAGCCTTTTTATAAAGGGGTAGGAATTATCTTCCTCGTGTACGGCCTGATGCTGTTTTACGGCGGAGTGAAAGGGGAAGAGAACCTTCTCGCACCGCTGGGAAGCAATGCACCGGTCGCGGTCGGTTCGGAAGCAGACGCGACCGCGCTGGAATTTAAAACCGTCCACTCTTCCGAAGAACTCGACGCTATCCTCTCTCAGAGCAAAGGGAAAAAAGTGATGCTCGATTTCTATGCCGACTGGTGCAGTTCGTGCAAAGAACTCGATGAAATCACGTTCAAAGACCCGCAAGTGATCGCATCGCTCAAAGATTACGTCTTGGTACGCGCCGACGTAACGGCAGACAGCGATGCCGAAAAAGCGCTGACCAAACGCTTCGGGCTGTTCGGCCCTCCGGCGATGATCTTTTTTGATGAGAACGGAAACGCTGTCAAAGGCGCCGATCTGGTGGGTTACAAAGATCCGCAAAGCTTTATTACCCATATCAACACTCTGGAGACCAAATGAAAAAAATCGTCCTCACCCTGCTGTTTCTCACCGCATCCCTTTTTGCCGAACTTGATTGGGCCCCTTCGTACGAGCAGGGATTGTCCCAGGCCAAAAAGGAACACAAAATCGTCATGCTGATGTTCTCGAAAAAAACCTGTAAAATGTGCAACGTGATGAAAACCAAAGTCTACGAAAATGACGAAGTCGCCGAATACGTCAAAACCTTCTTCATCCCCGTCGAGATCGATATCGAGGTTCACCCCGACAAATACGGCTATGCAGTTTTCGGCACGCCGACCTATTATTTTCTGGATTCGAACGGCAAACAGATCGGCCGGATGATGGTCGGCGGAGCGACGGCGGAAGGATTTTTGCAAAAACTCAAAGACGTAAAGCAGGGTAAA
>JAFGUJ010000046.1 GCA_016938595.1 Campylobacterales bacterium
ATTTGGCGCTGCAGCGGTAGTTCAGTTGGTTAGAATGCCTGCCTGTCACGCAGGAGGTCGCGGGTTCGAGTCCCGTCCGCTGCGCCACTCCTTTTTTATCCCCTTTTTTGTATCTGTGTTATGATTCTTCCATGAACCAAAAAATAGCCCTTTTTTTCCTCTATATCACGGTCTGGTTATTGCTCGCCATCGATCCCTGGTACCGTGAAGACTGGCTGCTCGAAAACATCCTGGTCTTTGTCGCCCTCCCCGTTGTCCTGTGGGGTGAACGCCGTTTCGGGTTCTCCGTTCCGGCGGCATGGATGCTGTTTGTTTTTTTTGTGTTGCACGCGATCGGCGCCCACTACACCTACAGCGAAATGCCGTGGTTTGAACCTATCACCCGTTTTTTCGGGTTTGAACGGAACCATTTCGACCGCCTGACCCATTTTCTCTTCGGATTTTTGCTGTTCGTCCCTTTCTTTGAACTCTTCCGCTCCTTTGAAAAATCAGCACGCCACGCTTTTACTTTTACCCTTATTTTTTTAATTGCCGCGTCGGGACTCTACGAAGTGCTCGAATGGCTCGCGACAGAAGTGACTCATGCGGATCTTGGAACGGCATTTTTGGGGATACAAGGGGACCAATGGGATGCCCAAAAAGACATGATCCTGTGCTATCTTGGTACCCTTTTGGCCGCTTTTTCATGGTATCGGAGGCTTGTTAATCAACGCTCCTAACACTTATACGCGACGCTTCCGTGCGGATGCGAGAACCACCCCGGATCGGAGTAATCCTCCCGCGGCTGATCTTTACGCACTTTAACCACCGTAAACATCCCCCCCATTTCGATGGGTCCGAAAGGACCGCGTCCGGTCATCATTGGCAACGTGTTTTCCGGCAGCGCCATCCCCATCTCCGCCATGTCCTGCATCTCTGCCATGCCGGAGCGTCCCATCGGCATGTACATATACTCAGGTATCAAATCGCTGATCTTTTCGGTCAGATCATCTTGTTTCACCCCCAGCATGTTCGGGACGTTATGCCCCATCGGCCCCATCGTGTGATGCGATTTGTGGCAGTGAAACGCCCAGTCCCCCTCTTCGGTCGCGGTAAACTCGATCGTGCGGATCGATCCGACAGGAATGTCGGATGTCACTTCGGGCCATCGGGCACTTTTAGGGACCCATCCACCGTCGGTGCAGGTCACTTCGAACGTGTGGCCATGCATGTGGATCGGATGGTTCGTCATCGTCAGATTTCCGACCCGTATGCGGACGCGGTCTCCTTTGCGTACTACCATCGGATCGATCCCCGGAAACACACGAGAGTTAAATGTCCAAAGGTTAAACTCGGTCATTGTCGAGGGGTTCGGAGTATAAGTTCCGGGTGCGATGTCGTAGCTGGAGAGGAGAAAACAAAAATCGCGGTCGACACGGTGAGCCGCAGGATTTTTGGGATGGATAATAAACATCCCCATCATCCCCATCGCCATCTGCACCATCTCATCCGCATGCGGATGATACATAAACGATCCGCTCTGACGAAGAGTGAACTCATACACAAAGGTCTCACCCGGTTTGATCTGCGGCTGTGTCAGTCCGCCGACCCCGTCCATGCCGTTGGGAAGTATCAATCCGTGCCAGTGGATCGTCGTATGTTCGGGAAGCTTGTTCGTCACGATCAAACGAATCCGGTCCCCCTCAACTGCTTCGATTGTCGGTCCCGGAGAGGTTCCGTTGTATCCCCAGCAATTGACGACCATTCCGGGTGCAAATTCCCGCACGACCGGCTCGGCAATCAGATGAAATTCCTTAATTCCCTCTTTCATCTCATACGGAAGGCTCCAGCCATTCAGCGTTACGACGGGATTGTAGTTTTTACCTTTATTCGGAGTGATGATCGTAGAAGGAGAAAGCACGTGCGTTGGGTTCTCCACCATTGTCAACGGCCGCTTTGCCGAGCCGTGCGCAGTATGATCGTGCTCGGAAGCGCGAGAGGTGCCCGCCAGTGCGGTTGATGCCAAAAAAGCGGAAGCCAATCCCAAAAAATCGCGTCTATTTTGTTTCATTGTTTTTCTCCGATACCCCACCGACCGTATACTCCAGATCGGCAAGAGCTATTTGATACTCCGCCATCGCTTCGAGCGAGGCTATTTTTGCTTCGCTCAAACGGCGCTGATCTTCGAGAAGTTCGTAAATCCCGTCAAGCATTCCGTTGTAAAAGAGTCCGGTTTGCTCCAAAATATCCCGATTGAGCGCAAGGATGTTTTCACGATACTCGCGGGCAATCTCATAGGCATAACGAAGTTCGCCATACGAGCGGCGAACTTCACTGCGGACATTGACCGCCAGCGCATAGAGCTGATGATGGCTCTGGTTGTATCTTGCCTGCGCCATCCCGACTCTCCCCTGCCCCATATCAAAAACAGGAAGGGGGATTTTAACCCCGAGAGTATTGAAGCGGGCCTCCCCGGTGCTTTTCTCGCTCTCATACTCCAAGGCAAGCTCCTCCAGAAGTCGGGTATTTTCAATCACTCCCGCCTCTTTGGCAGCATATTCGAGCCGTTTTTTGGCAGCCGCAACATCCAGACGCGTTTCAATGGCGGCACGTTCAAGCCCTTCGGAAGATGCGGGAGGTTCATGAAATGCCCATCCCTCTTTCCCAAAACTATAGTGCGTAGCCGAACCGTACACTCCCATGATTTTATTCAGCGCTTCACGCGCCGAAGCGGCACTTCGACGCGCTTTTATCGCTTCCGCGCGTGCATGGGCATAGGCTTCCTGAATCTTCAGCATATCCCGCTTGGCAAGGTTCCCCGCCGCAAACTGGCGGATCGAGAGCTGCGTCGAAGCTTCGTACGATGTGAGCAGTTCCTCCTGCAGCACGACAATCTCATGGGAAGTTCGTGCTTTGATAAAAGCTGTTGTTGTCTCCCGTGCGATCCGAAGTACCTCATCTCCGACGCGCATTTTCGTCTCTTCCAAGGCCAGTTCCCCCAGATTTTTACGCAGCGGAATCCATAGCAAATCGAGGAATGCCAGTTCGATGCTGAATGTTTTGGTCGTGATACCATCCCCGCTACCGAGGGAATAGCCCAAGAGCGGATTGCTCATAAGCCCCGCCTGCACCAGCTGGGCATGGGCGATTCCGATCTCTTCGTACGTCTGCTGCAAGAAGCGGTTGTTGATCATGGCGATCCGAACGGCATTCTCTTCACTCAATGGCTTGGCGAGAAGCGCATCGACATTCTCATTCACTGCCCTGACCTCTTCAGGGGTTTTGATCCAGATCAAATCCTTTTTTACCGTCTCTTGCACCGAACGAAACACCCCCTCCTGAGTCGTCACCGAACATCCGCTCAACAACAGCAGAGCCGCTGTCGAAAACAAAAGTAGCTTATTCATCAGTGTTCCCCGTGCGGCGCATGCTCTTCATTCGTGTCACCGTAGCTGTGCATCGGCACACCTCTTCCGCCGATCACGCCGTTTTCCTGTTGGATACGGATCTCCTCGACGACATTGACCGGCTCACGGATAGGCTGATAGCTGGGTTTACCGCTTGGCGCCTGCACCGAATAGGGAGGAAGCGGCTCCTGAACCGATGGCTCGGCCCACAAAATTCCCGCCAAGGCTATGGCAAATATCAACCGTTTCATTTGGATATCTTGGTAATGATGTCTTTCCCCTCTTTCCGGATGAATTCGAAGCGAACCGTGTCTCCGACTTCCAACGGATAAGTGAGGTCATGATCGGCTACCTCGAACCGCATGTTCATTGCGGGCCATTTGAGTTCGGGAATCGGGTCATGAAAAATCCGAAGCGATCCATGGTCCTCGGCAATCGATTTGATTTTTCCTGTGCCTTTGTACATTTGCGAGCTGACTTCGGCAGAGGGAGCGTCAGTGTGGGCATCGTGCGGTTCATCTCCCATTCCGAAGAGAAACGGAGAAAAAGACAATAAAGAGGCGATCAAAAGTGACGTTGTTTTCATACACATTCCTTATTTAAAGAAGTATAACCGTGTTCCCATCTCTAAACTGTCAATGTTATATTAACTGTGTTAATATTAGCTGTTTTCAGAAAATACTTTTTACCTTCAAAATAAGATTAAGTCCCGAGACTATTCGATACAATTATTCCAAACAACCGAAAAGGACTTCCATGCAGCTCTTTCTGATTCTCCTCGCCGTTCTCGCCCTCATTGCCGTTTTGATGTACAACTCCCTGATCGGCAAAAAAAACCAGGTTGAAAACATTTTCGCGGGGGTCGATGCCGTCCTTAAAAAACGGTTCGACCTTATCCCCAATCTCGTCGCTTCCGTCGAACGGTATATGGAGCACGAAAAAGCGACGCTCGAAAACGTCACGGAACTTCGCGCCCAGGGGATGAAACCGAACCTCAGCGACGCACAGAAAATCGCCATCGACACGAAACTCACCGCCGCGCTCGGATCGATTACGGTGGCTATGGAAGCCTATCCCGATCTCAAAGCCAATGAGAACGTGATGCACCTGCAGCGCAGTCTTCACGAGGTGGAAGAGCAGATATCCGCCGCCCGCCGCGCCTACAACCAGGCCGTCACCGACCTGAATAACGCGATCGAAATGTTTCCCACCAATCTGATGGCCGGATGGATGAACCTCTCACGCCGCGCCGTATTCGAAATCACCGCAGCCGAGCGTCAGAACGTCGATGTCCAGAAGCTCTTCGACCGATAATTAGGCACGCATGAAATCGGTATCGGAACTCACCGACTTTTATTACAAGGAACTGTACCCTTCCCTCAGCGGGCTCGAAGAGACCCGCAAAAAGATCGTTTCCCGCCTCAAACTTTACGGTGGAATGGGAATCGTCGCGTTCGGGATTGCCGCGGCGTGGGCAGTAAAGACGTTCGGTCTCCTCCACCCCCTCACGTTTGCGGTAGCGGTCGGGTTTGTCGCCGTCGGCGGGATGATCTACCGTGCAATGACACACGGCTACGCCAAAGATTTCAAAGAGCGCATCATCACCCCCCTCATCCATGCGATCGATCCGCATCTGCTTTACAACCCTCATTTTATGGTCTCCCGCCATCTTTTTGAACGCTCGAATCTCTTCAAGCACTCCATTGACCGCTATCAAGGCAACGACTATGTCAAAGGATCGATCGACGGCGTCCCTCTGGAATTTTCCGACATCCACGCCGAGTACCAGACCCGCGATTCCAAAGGACGCACCCAATGGCACACCCTCTTCCGCGGCCTTTTTCTGGTCGCCGAGTTCAACAAACATTTCCAGAGCAAAACGATTATCCTCCCCGACCATGCCGAAAAAACATTCGGCACCCTCATCGGCGGATGGCTTCAGTCGAAAAACTTCTCCCGGGACGATCTGATCCGTCTGGATGATCCTGAATTCGAGAAACATTTCGTCGTCTACGGTAACGACCCGATCGAGGCCCGCTACATTCTGACCCATTCCATGATGAAACGGATTTTGGCGTTCCAGCAGAAGCTCTCCGCCCCTCTTTTCCTCTCGTTTGCCCATCACCATATCCATGTCGCGATCGCAACGGGAAAAGACCTCTTCGAACCGGCCGTTTTCACCTCCCTGCTCGATTATGCCCAGGCGATGCAATACGTCCATACGCTGCGCAATACCATCGGCCTCGTCGAGGAACTGAAGCTGAACGAAAAACTGTGGAGCAAAACATAACGCCTCCTGGAAAGAACCTTCCTGTTTAGGATACAGCAACAGAATCGTGTTACACTGTCTACCTGTATTCACTTACTACATCAGAAGGGGGAACTCATGAATTCATCCAAATCTCTGCTTTCGGGCATTTTGGCCATAACCATCATGGCGCAAAGCAGCTGGGCCAATATTGCAACCGTCCAGGATCTCCTTTCCCACAGCTCGTCCAACGATCCACTCACCACGATCAACACCTATCTTGAACGGAGTGAAGTTTCTGGGAAGCTTGAAGCGATGGGAATCGATATGCAAACGGCCAAGGAACGGGTCGCCGCCTTGAATGACGAAGAAGCGTCGCGCCTGGCTGCCGAAATCGACACGCTTCCCGCAGGAGGGGATGCTGTCGGAAGCATTGTCGGCGCCGCCGTTTTCATATTCATCGTTCTGTTGATCACCGACTTGCTGGGCTGGACAAAAGTCTTCAATTTCACACGTCCCATCGTTCGCTGATTGATGCGCACTGCCCTTCTGCTGGCTGTGGGTTTGTCGCTCTGGCTGGGGGGGTGTGCACCTTCTCCCCGTCCATCAGATCACTCTGCAGTTTTTCTCAACGTCCCTTTTACGCCGCCCCAAAACGAGTTGTGTGCGGCAACGTCCCTCTCATCGCTTTCTCTATACTGGCAGGCAAATCTCCCTTTCACTCCACGGCTGACAAATGACGATCTTGAACGCCTCACCCTCATCCCCGCCAAACACGGGACGCTTCAGGACGAACTCACCGCGGCGGCGCGGCAAAACGGTTTTATCGCCTATCCCCTCCCCCCCTCCACGGATGCCCTTTTGCAGGAACTGGCGAACGGCCATCCCGTGATTCTCCTCCTCAACCGGGGGATCGCCCTCTACCCACTGTGGCATTACAGCGTCATTACCGGATACGACCCCCAGAGCCGGAGCCTCCTCGCCCATTTTGCCGATACGCCCAACGAAGCAATCGCGCTGCGGACGGTCGAAAAAATGTGGGAACGATCGGGGTATTGGGGGATCGTCCCCCTTCCCCCTTCCCGCACCGCCGCCACGGCGACGCCCAAAGCGGCACTGCGGGCGATCTGGGACGTCGAACATACCGTCGAACGGAATATCGCCATTGCCGCATACACCACGGCGCTGGAACGATGGAGCGACGACAGGGACCTCCTCTTTGCTCTGGCCTCGGCCCTCGGAGCACAAGGCAAACGCGATCACTCCGAGTCCCTCTACCGCCGCATCCTTGAACGCGATCCCAATCACCTCTTTGCCCTCAACAATCTCGCATGGATTCTCTATGAAAAAGGGGAAAAAGAGTCGGCCAGGGCGATGCTTCAGCCGCATCTGCAAAGCCGGGAAAAAGGGGCCGAACTGCTCCGCCGTTCCTATGCAGAGATGAAATGACCAAACCCTGCCGCGGCATGAAACGGATCCGAAAGTCTGTATCACACTCCAAAAATACCTAAGCGGATCCGAACAGTTAGGTACTCTTTTAGGTTTGTTTGAGTACCATAATCCCATATTCATCATTTTTTTTTATAAAATGACGTTTTTTCATAGAAGATTTCTTGATAATTGTGGGGCGGCCGTTGTTTTTCCGGATCCTTTTTTTGCTCTTGTTTGGCGCGCTTCAGGCTGGTGCCGTTCTTTCCGATTCCAGCCTGAAGCTCTGTGATTTTTCCGTAAAGTACCTCTATGACGAAACATCGCAGATGGGAATTTCCGAGGCGGCCTCCTCCCCTTTCCCCCAGACCATCCCCCCGCAGTTCGCCCTGGGGTACAAAGAAGGGGCGGCATGGTTCAGACTCACCCTCAAAAACCGCAGCGGCGATGCCGATTTCGTCCTCCATTTCACCGAACCTTTCTGGAACACCTTTGATCTGTACGAGCCCGGCGACAAGGGATGGACCAGACGCCCAAACGGCCTTCATACCCCTCTCACACAACGCCAGATCCAACATGCCAGCCCGGCATTCCGCCTATCCGTACCACCGGGAAGCACCAAAATCTTCTATGTCCGGGGGCAAACGGCCAACGCCCAGATAGGCGCATTCGAACTCTACACGGCCGAAGAGTATTTCAAGCCGAGCCGCTTCGATCTGGATACCTTTTACCTCTTTTACCTGGGAATCCTTTTCATTATCGCCGTCTTGAACCTGTTTCTTCTGATCGAGATGCGCGAGCGGATCTATGCCTATTACATCGGATATGTCGTTTCCTTCATCCTCTTTATCACGATGTTCAACGCATTTTATCTCTATGCCGGATTGGCTCCGTGGCCCCAGGGGCTCCATGCGGTCGGTACGGTTGTCATGGCGTTCATGGCCCTTTTTTCCGCCGAGTTTCTCGAACTGAAAAAATACTTCCCCAGAATGGCGCTCCTGATACGTCTTTTTATCTGGGCGTTTCTCCTGTTCGGAATCCTGATCCACCTGCAGGTCCCCCATATTACACCCGTATTCAATATTCTCTCGTCCCTACTGGTGGGCATCCTCGTCTTCCTCGCGGTGAAAACGTGGATCGCCGGAAACATCAAAACCCCCTATTATCTCATCGCGCTGATCATCTACATGCCCGCCATGGGGCTCATGGTCCTCACTTTTGACGGCCTCCTTCCCAACAACGATCTGACCCGGTACGGATTTTTACTCGGCGCCCTGATCGAGATCATCTTTTTCTCTCTGATCCTGGCTTCCCGTTTCCATGCAGCCAAAAACGAAATGATCGCACTGCAAAAAGCCCTCCTCGATGAAAAGGAAAAAAGCCAGGCCTTTCTGGAAGCGGAAATCGACCGTCAGCGCCAGGAGATCCAGGAGAAAAATGCCATCTTGTTCAACCAGTCCCGACATGCCGCGATGGGGGAAATGATCTCCATGATCGCCCACCAGTGGCGCCAGCCGCTGAACACCCTGGCGCTCATCAACGAAAACCTCTATTTTCAACATAAATTCGGGGAGTGGAACGAGGAGAGTTTTGAACGTTCGCACGATCAGTTCAACGAGCATCTGCAATACATGTCCAAAACCATCGACGATTTCCGGAACTATTACAAAAATGACAAAACCAAACGGTATGAGAGCATCGGCGAGATTGTTTCATCGGCCCTGCGGTTGTCCGATGTCTTTTTAAAATACGCCAAAATCAAAACCGACATAACGGTATCTACCGACGAAAGAGGCTATTTTTCCAAAAACGAGATGATCCAGGTGTTGATGAATCTGATCAAAAACTCCCATGACGCCATTGTGGAACGGCGCATCCCTTCGGGAAAAATCACCATCAGCGTAGAGGAGCGCGGTACGTCGATCTGCATTCTCGTTTGTGATAATGCCGGAGGGATTTCAGACGAGATCGCCGCAAAGATTTTCGAACCCTATTTTTCGACCAAATCCGACAACGGAACGGGCCTTGGGCTTTATATGTCGAAATCGATTATCGAAGAGCACTGCAACGGGAGCCTTACCCACCACAATACCGACGAGGGGGCATGTTTTACGGTCCTCATTCCGATACACCACGAGAATACGACGCCGGACGCTTCGCAATCCTCTAACGTTTCGCCAGTGTAAACCGGACGGTATCGATGGGGATCTCTTTTTTTCCCACCATGTCAAAAACCGCCTCGATCTCGTTACGGGCCACATCGTTGGGCTGTCCGATATACCCCGTTGTGAAGGTGGCCTCCGCAAAATAGTATTTTTTTCCGTCGACCGTCAAGTACGACGAAGGAGATTGCAAAGCATCCCCGTTTTCCAGATGGACCGCAATGAACCCATGATCTGCCGTCGTCACAAAAACACAGCGATGCCCCTGCTGCAGCAGCAGCGTCGCGAGAAGATACGATTTTTCATCGCAATCCCCTCCCTGCTGATTGATCACTTCGGAGGGGTTGCGGTTAGTGCTGCTCTCCTGATAGGGTATCTTCAGAACGTATTGATAGGCCCGATCTATTTCGCAGTACGCATCCTCGTTGCATCCTCTCGAGAGCATGTCCGCTATCGTTTTCATCTCCCCGTTTTCATAGACATCGTATTTGAAAAACCGGTCCTGAATTTTGACCCGTCCTGTCCTTTCGCAATACTCCGCGTCGGTCTCGACCGGAACATTCCCCCGGGCATAGATGAAAATAGCGGCCAACCCCGCCACCCCGTACAGGGCAATCCTGGCAACCATCCGCTTGTTGATTTTGGCCATCCTGATCCTTTTTCCTATGTTTTTTTTTCGACGCTCCGTCCCAAAGCCGCGAAGAATTTTTCAAGATTCTCCTCACTCCCCTCGACGGTAAACTCCGCCCCCTTCTCCCCAAAGGTTTTGGAGAGGCACCGGATCGCATTCTGCGCCATTTCGTATTCGACGATTGAAATGTTTTTGTAGTCACTCGCTATGGTATGGACAAACTTCTTTTCGTACGGCAGCAGCTCGGCAACCGCCACCGCCGCGTTCGCCGCATCGGCATAGGCGCGCACGAGGCCGCCGGGGCCCAGTTTCGTCCCGCCGAAATAACGGACCGTGATGATGGCGGCATCAATCAGATCGCTCCCCTGCACCACCGAGAGGGTCGGTTTCCCCGACGTCCCCCTCGGCTCGCCGTCGTCATGAGCGGACTCGACAATCTGATCGAACTCATTGAGGTTACGCGACGCACTGACCCAGTGGACAGCCTTGGGGTGTTCTTCCCGCAGCCGTTTCATCTCTTCTTCATACACCGATATCGGCATCAGATGGGCGATAAACTTCGATCCTTTGATTTCGATCGAATCGCTGAAAATCGTATTTACCGTAACCATACAACCCCTTCTTAATTGTGCAATTATATAATACCACCATGAAACTTACCCCCCAAGCATCCCTTCTGAACTGGTATAAGATCCACGGCCGCCACGACCTCCCCTGGCGCACGACCGGTGATCCGTACAAAATCTACGTCAGTGAAATCATGCTCCAGCAGACGCAGGTCAAAACGGTGCTGGAGCGGTTTTACTTCCCGTTTCTCGAAGCCTTTCCGACGCTGCAGGATGTCGCCGAAGCCGAGCTTGATGATGTGCTGAAGCTATGGGAGGGGTTGGGGTACTACACGCGGGCCAGAAACCTCCACCATGCTGCACGGCAGTGCGGGGGGATACTGCCAAACAACGCGGAAGGGCTGATGAAACTCAAAGGGATAGGCCGTTCCACCGCCCACGCGGTGGCATCTTTCGCCTACCGCGAACCGCTTCCGATCCTCGATGCCAACGTCAAACGGATTCTCCACCGCTATTTCGCTCTCATAGAGCGGGAGGAGAAAAAACTGTGGAGATACGCCTATGAGCTCTTCGATCCTTCGCACCCTTTTGAATACAACCAGGCGATGATGGATCTTGGGGCCATGGTCTGTCTGGGCAAAAATCCGCTGTGCGGCTCATGCCCGCTGGAAGCGGGATGCAGGGGAAAAACCGCCCCCCTCTCCTACCCCGAAGCGAAAATAAAAAAAACCAAACCGGTGCGGCGGCGTAGCATCATCCTCCACCGCCGGGGAAGCCGCTACGCCCTGTATCAGCGCACCAGCCGCTTTCTTCACGGGCTGTGGGGATTTTTTGAGACCGATTCCCCCCTCGGCGAGAACGGAACCTTTCTGGGACATATCACGCAGCACTATTCCCATTTCACCCTCGAAGCCGATGTCTATCTCTGTGAAGAGGCGTTTACGGAAGAAGGATACGAATGGTTCGGTGCCGATGAGTTTTCAACCCTCTCGATGAGCCGTGCCGACCATAAAGCGGTTGCGTTATTACGGTATAATTTGGGAAAAAAGGAGTAGTGGATGCGCGTCATGCTAAAAACGCTCCGCGATCACTTTTTCAGCGCGTTTCGGGAGCTGTTCGTCTACCATCACACCGCGCTGGAATTTCGGGCGAAAACCTACGCCGTGATCATCGCAAGTTCCGACGAAGCGGCCCAACATTACTACCCGGTACTTAAAGAGCTCGCAGACGAAGTCTACGCTGAGTCCGATCGCGCGAGGGCGCTGGTGATAACTGTCAAAGAGTACGTATCCGCCGTCCAGGGCAAAAAAACGATCACCGAACAGACGCTGCTCAACGACATCATCCAGGAACTCCGCCTCATGCCCCGCTACGCCCAGAAGATCGAGCCTGAGCACCTGCGGAAACTGCAATCTTGCACGCATGAGCGTGACTCGAAAATCTATCAGGGGCGGATTATCGATTTTTTAAGCCAGAAACGGCTCGATTTCGAAGAGATTAAACGTTAAAACGTTCAGGGTCGAAAAAGGCATCGTCACTGATATGGCCGAATGCCGAATTGATCGAGACGAAAAGGTCGGGATATTTCCCCTCCATCTCGTGCAACATGCTCTTCATCGAGGCTCTGGCATGGGGCATTTTGACGTCGAAACGCATCGAAGGGCATGCTTCATCGCCGATGGTAGGCATTTCGTTCTCCAGCGCGCAGGCGGCGAGCTGCCGCTCCCGCAGCTGGATCAGCGGACGGATGACGATCAGACCGTTTCCGGCCTTGTATTTGGGTGCCAGCGAGCGAAGATGGCCGTTGTAGATCAGGTTCATAAAAAAGCTCTCGGCGGCGTCGTCGAGATGGTGCCCGAGGGCGACCTTGTTGCATCCGAACTCTTTTGCGGCCGTGTAAAGCGCGCCGCGCCGCATCCGGGAAAAGAAGCTGCAAAACGACGAGTTCTGCCGTATCTTTTCCCCTGCGATCTCGTAGGTGTTCGTCTCGTACACCCGGTGTGGGACACCGTGCTCTTCACAATGGGCTATCAGCGCCAAGAGGTCCTCTCCCATACCGTAGGTGACCGTCACGGCCAGAATCTCGAAATGAAACGGAGCGCGCCGCTGCTGCTCCATCAGGGCGTGGACCATTGTCAGGGAGTCTTTCCCCCCGCTGAGGCCAACGAGGATCTTGTCCCCCTCCTCGATCAGGCCGAAATGGGCATTGGTGCGCCCGATCTGGCGCATGATTTTTTTGCTGAGCTTAACGGCCAAGGCGCTGCACCATCTCTAGAATGAATTTTGCGCTCACCTGCGCGGAGCTCGCCAGGAACGTGTCGAAATCGATCCCTGCATCCCCATCAGCACTGTCGCTGATGGCCCGAAGGATGAAAAAGGGGATACCGAAGTTCTGGCATACGCAGGCAACGCTCCCCCCCTCCATCTCCAGCGCATCGGCATGGAACGTTGCTTCGATCCAGGCTTTGCGTTCCGCCGAAGCGACGAACTGATCACCCGTCGCGATGATCCCCTCGAACAGATCGATCCCCATGTCCACCGCCACTTCGGCCGCAAGCGATCGGAGCTGCACATCCGATTCCACCATGACCGAACCTTCCGGAATAAATCCGAACGGGTGGCCGAATGCCGTGATGTCCACATCGTGCTGGCATAACGCGCTTGCCATGAGCAGATCGCCGATTTTGAGATCTTTGCTGATGGCTCCGGCAACGCCGCTGAAAAGGAGTACTTCTGCCCCGAAACGTTCGCACATCACCGATGCGGTAATGGCCGAAAAGACTTTTCCGATTTTGGAATAGGCGATGACAAGTTCATGGTTGCCGTAACGGCATTCGTAAAACGTATTTCCTGCATGTTCGGTACGTGTGTGGCTTCCTACCACTTCGAGAATCGGGTCGATCTCTTCGCGCATCGCCCCCATGATTGCTATTTTCATACTTTTCCTGACCTGATTAAAAATTTTTTGCTAGATAACGCCCGAGTTTTTGGAGCTGATGGTTCAATTGGAGCGTTGCTGTTTCAGACTCGAAAAGCTTCAGCCTGTGCTCGATTTCGCCTGTCGGCGTCACCGTTCGGCTTCCGCCCCAGAATCCAAGACCGTCCTCGAACCCGACGCGGTTGACAAAAATAACGTAATTGTGGCTCAGCAGGGCAGTCGTTTTGAGAAGCGCGTCCCATTGCGATTCGATTTCAATCCCTTTTTCGCCGAATCCCCGTGCCGGCGATGCGGCCAGAACATAAACAATATCGGCTTCGCTTCGGGCAATTGCGGCAATCGTTTCGGCCCGCCACAAATCCTCGCAAATCACCATCACGGCACTCCCGCAGGGGGTGTCAAAAGCGCACATCCCCTCTCCGGCGGCGAAATAACGCCCCTCTTCAAACATCCCATACGTCGGGAGGTGATTTTTATGATGGATATGCAGAAGTTTCCCTTTCGAGAAATACAGGGCGCTGTTGTACACTTTCCCCTCGTCCCACAGCGCAGCGCCGACGACGACGTCGCAGTGCTCGCTGGCTCTGGCCACCGGTTCCAGCTCTTCGATCTGCCAGGCATCCTCGAAGAGTTTGTCCTGAAGAAGATAACCGCTCAAGGCGAGTTCGGAGAATACCACGACATCGGCATCACGGTGCTGCTCTATCTGTGCCACCACCTCTGCAAGGTTTGAGCGGTTCAGTTTCGGGGCAGACTGTATCAGAGACACTTTCATGCTAGCGCTTCGCACACCTTTGCAAGCGTTTCCATGTCAGAAATGCCGAACGTTTCGACATCGGGAGCGTTGCGCTTGTTGAGTCCCTTGAGGACTGCACCGTTTCCGAATTCGATCATGACGTCGATCTCACCCGCAATCGCTTCGATCGACTGTTTGTATTTGACCGGTTTGATCAGCTGCTCTTTGAGAAGGGCAACCGCTTCGTCTTTCGTTACGTACTTGGCGGTGGTCACATTGGAGACGACCGGTGCGCTGAAACTGTCGCTCACCATCTTTTCCATTACTTCGGCCAGTGGCTCCTGTGCGCTGGAGAGAAGCGGACAGTGGCTGGCGATCGACATGTTGAGCAGAAGGGCCCGTTTGGCCCCCGCTTCCTTGAAGACGCTTTCCATCGCCTGCAGATCGGCTTTGAGCCCCGCGACCACAAGCTGTCCGGCCTGATTGTAGTTCGCCGGCCACACTTTTTTCCCCTCCTGCTGCGCTTTGAGGCACAGTTCTTCGACCACACCGTCCTCAAGGCCCAGAATCGCCATCATCCCCGCATCGATCGTTTCGCACGCGCTTTGCATCAGCGCACCGCGCTTATGGACGAGTTCCACCGCGTCGACGTAATCGATGGCGCCGGCAGCGCACAATGCGCTGAATTCTCCCAGTGAATGTCCCAGGAACATCACCGCATCACTCGGGCGCGCTTCCTGCAAAAGACGGTAGGCGATCATCGACACCAGCAAAATGGCCGGCTGGGTATAGGCGGTCTGATCCAGTTGATCATTCGGTTCAAACAGAAGTTTGGTGAAATCAACCCCGATCCGTTCCCCCGCTTTTTCAAACATCTCGCGTGCGAGCGCGCTGTTCTCATAAAAAGCTTTCCCCATACCGATGCTTTGGCTCCCCTGACCGGGAAAAATCATCGCGATTCTTTTTGACATTAATGCTCCTTGGTTTCAAGTTGATATTCTGAATGTTCCGCAATTTTTTTGCGCAGTGTGTTGCGGTTGAGCCCCAGCCGATCGGCCAGCTGAAGCTGCGATTTGAACCGCTTGATCCCGGCCCGGATCAGAGGGACTTCGTACAGATACAGAAATTGGCGGTAGTCGTTGTTGCTTCCCAGCTTGTCGACCAGATAGTGCTCCATTATCCCCAGAAGGTCATTCTCGCCGATGCTGTCAAACAGATAGTGCAGATAGACCTGACGCCGGAGCGAAACGGCATTTTCACTCAAATCGGGGACAAATCCCTCAAAGTTAAACGGTTCACTTTTACCCAGCGTATGGCGTGCCTCTTTGACGAATGCGTCGGTCAGCACTGCTACGTCTTCTTTTCGCTCCCTCAGCGGCGGCAGCGCAAGACGGATCGTAAAAACTTCGTCCAGCTGTTCCTGCGGATACTTTCCTCCCGAAGTCGCTATGACACGGGTGCGCGTTTTTTGAAGCGCTTCGATCAATCGCTTTAGATTGGCAACGTTCTCAAGCCGGTGAATAATCACCTCGCTGTGGGACTCGATGGCATCCAGTAATTCATCGAAACGGTTGGCATCAATAACCGGTGCGTGAGGAAGAATGTAGCGGGCAAGGGTCTGTTTTCCCGTCCCCTTTTCCCCGAAAATGACGGCATTCACCCCCAACCCCTTGAGGAGGTTGGCAGTTTTGAAGGCTTCGACCGAAGCGGAAGAAGCCGTTAAGAAATTAGTGGCATCCACAGCCGTGGTTTCCGCCGCTTCCGCAGCATCCGCTGCTCTCTACTTTGTTTTCCGCCGGAATACCGGTCATCGCTTCTTCCGCAGACGCGTCACGGACATTCTGGATCGTCACGGTAAACATCAGGTCTTTCCCGGCAAGGGGATGGTTGAAATCGATGATAACGGCATCATCTTTGATCTCTTTGACGATGACCTGAACGGTACCGCCGTCTTCGCCCTGGCCGTACAGTGTCATACCGACGTTCAGATCGATCCCGGCGAATTGTTCACGTGGAAGCTCCTGCTGAGCTTCAGGGTTGTAATCGCCATACGCGTCTGCCGCTTTGACCAGCACATCCCCTTTTTCACCGATGCCCATGTGAGCGATACCCGCTTCGAGGCCCGGGATGATCTGCCCTTTGCCGAACATGAAAACGAGCGGATGGCCGCCGACATTGCTGTCTACGACCGTCCCACCGTCTCGTACTTCGTATTCCAACGATACGATTTGATTGGTTTCAATTGCCATTATATTAGCCTTCTTTTAAGATTTTGCGATTTTAGCACATTTACCTATGGTGACGCTGAAAACGGTCATATAGCTACTTCAGCTTAGACAACCGCTCTGCAGCTTCTTTGGCCGCTCCGCTTCCTGCATATTTAGAAACCGTCGCCTGGTAGAACCCTTTTGCCATCGCAACGTCGCCTGTTTTCTCCATCGAAATGCCCGAATGAAGCAGCAGTGTCGGCATATAGAGGGCTTTTTCGTTGCGCGCTGCGCTCTCTTTGTAGTTGGCAACTGCCGCTTTGTACGACTTGCGTTCAAAATGGATCTCGCCGATCATGAAATGTCCCTCGGCCGCTTTGTATTTGTTCTGAACCATCTGTTCAAAATGGCCCAGCGCTTCGAGGTATTTTTTTTCACCAAAGAGACGTTTCCCCTCTTTTTCAAGGGCTGCGTTGTCCATTTTCGCAGGGCTGGATGCAGACGCGTTAGCGGGAACGGCCGCCGCGACCGCAGAAGGGTTGATTTTGAGCTGCTTGATCAGGGCGGCAAACTGCTCTTTGGTCACATAGTTGGCGTTGATCGTGTCGACGACGTGCGACAGCTCTTCAAGGAGCCCTTTGAACTGCGCAATGTTTTCGGTGTTGGCGTCAACCTGTTTTTTGATTTCGCCGACGCTCTGGGTCGAATTTTCATCTTCCGCCGTATCGGAGAGACGCTGAAGCGCCATTTTCTGCTCGTTGCTTGTTTGTACCAGCCCTTCGATAACCGTCTGCAAACCGTCCAGTCTCTCCGCCACCGTCTCTACTTTGCTACTTTGGGCATTATGCTTTTGCATGACGCTTTGAATCTCTTTTTTATTTTCGAGAATCAGTTTTTCTTCGTTGGTAAGACCGTAAGGGGCAGGATTGTTGAGATCGCCCGCTCCGAAAACCGAAGGTTCCGAAGCAAACGCGCAGATAGATAGAAAGGCTAGAGATGCGACTGACGTACGCATTTAGGGAAGTTTGAATTCAACACGACGATTTTGCTGCCAGCACTCGGGAGTTTTCTCCAGACAAACCGGATTGCTTTCTCCATAGCTGACCATCGTGATCGATTCAGGGTTCATACCGTCGTTGACCAGAGCCGCTTTTACCGTGCTGGCACGTTTAAGACCCAGAGCGTAGTTGTACTCGTCGCTTCCGAATTCGTCACAGTTTCCTTCGAGTTTGACGTTTTTGCCTTTGAGCAATGCCGAGTTGTTTTTCATAGGCTCTTGCATATCTTCGCGGATGTCAAATTTGTCGTAATTAAAAAGGATGTTTACCAATCCCCCCTCTGAACCGTTGGTTCCCGCTGATGCAGACGTATCCGTAGCACTGGCATCGGTAATGGAACCGATCACCGCACCTGAATCTTTCCCGGCTGTATCGGTTGTAGACGATGTTCCGGTCGTAGACGAAGCGGACGAAGCCGTTGCGTCAATGGCAGGTTCTTTACTGCTACATCCGCTTAATACCAACAGTGCTACCGTTGCACTGATCAAAGCTGCATTTTTCATCATGCGATCACCTCATTAAATCAAAATATAGGTATGGTATCGAAAAAACGGTTAACATTACCAGTCAATCGACTGAATACGCCCTATTTTCAGGGGAAACGCAAAACTTTTATTGACTCCAGTCCGGATCACCCCCACCGAACTGCGCGATCTTTCTTGCTTGATGTACAAAATGGCTTCTCCATCGGGGGAAAAACGGGGGAAATCGTTTTCGCCGCTGGCGGTCAGCCGCTTGACACTGCCCGAGTTGATCGAAAGGAGATGGAGATTAAAACTGTTCCCTGCGTAGGTGGCTGTTTTTTCACGCGCTTTGTAGACGAGAAAATTTTTATACGAGCTGAGCGACGAGTTGTTCTTCCCCTGATACACCAGCTGTGTCACGCCGCTGCTGTTGAATTTTTTCGCGAAAACATTCGGATACCCCAATCGGTTCGAGACAAAGGCGATCCCGTCATTACCCAGAAACTGGCCGTTGACATCAATTCCGGAGTAGTCGGTCAGGCGGGTTTTTCCCCTCGTCGCCGTGTCGTAAAGATAGATGTCCGGCTGACCGCCTGGCGCAAGGGTCAACAGCAGCCGCTGTCCGTCTTCGCTGACATCCGAGCATACGGCCATCCCGTCCGAGCTGATGATTTTCTGCCGTTCTCCGCTCATCAGGTTCATTTTGTAAATCGTAGGCGTGAAGTCGCCCAGAGAGGTATAATACAGATCCGTCTGTTCCCGGTTGGCCCATTTGGCAAACCCGTACAACCCGCCGCTGAGGATCACTTTCTGGTACGAAAGGGTGTAATCGGCCGCGACGATGTCCGAACGGCGGGGGGCCGTAAGGCGGATGAAGAGGACTTTTCGTTTGATCCACTCCATCGGGGTTCCTCCCAGTTTCGCGTTGATGTCATAAGCGATGGAATGGGCCAGAAACACCATCATTTCCGACTGCTTGAGCATATAGGTTTTGGAAAACAGGTCCGTCCCGTTTTGAAGCAGTTTGATATCGGCCCTCATTCCCCCTGCTCCGTCGTCACTCAGCCGATAGCGCAGAATATACTGCGCATCTTTATGACTGGGGGCGGGCGAAAGGGAATCGAATGGAGCTGCCGCATAGCTTTCGTCCACATTGAACAGCGAAACCACCTGCATGTCGGCCACGAGCATTTTAGCCATGTTGCGGCTCTTGTCGCTGCTTTGAAACGATCCGTCTTCTACGGCGAGTCGGGGAAGTGCTTCGACCCCTTTAACCACTTCGATCGTGGCGTCTGCACCCCACAGAATATGAAAACAGGTAACTATCACCAGTAAAAATTTCAAAAGACTACTCCTTAGCCGTCAATATGCATTCCAGCAGCGCTTCCTTGCGTTCCGGATGAGAGGGAAACTGGATCGAACCGAGTCTCTCTTTGAGCCAGTCAACCTCGCCGTTGAGCGCCGCACTGCCTGAATAGGCAATCACTCTGTACGAGACCAGTCTGCCGTCCGCACTGATTTTGATCCGGACACGGGCTGCCTGTCCCTCGGATCCGGCAGGCGGATGGAAATGGGTGTAAATGAGCCCCTGAATCTTAGCATGGTATTCGTTAACGATCGGCCCCGAAGAGCCTCCCTGCACGGTCATTTTCATCCCCGGTTTCAGAAGTTCGACATTTTTGACCTTGTCGGAAATACGCTGTTTTTCACTGGGAGCCATAATCTCTTTTTCCAGCGCACTCAGTTCTTCGTTCCGTTTGGTCCTGTCATTCTTCTTTTGAGGTTCGGTCTGGGGTTTTACCTGTGAAAAAAGATCCGATATCTCCGGCACCGTCTCCACTGTTTTTTCTTCGGCCGGAGCAGCTTTTTCCTCCACAGGCTCGCTCACCGGTTCGGGACTTCTGGCAACGGATTGGGAGGGGGCGGGTGTGTCGCTGATCTCCACCGAGACCGAGACGAATTCGCTTTGAAACATGGCGAACTGCTCGATTTTTTGAGAGGAGAGAAGCGTATACCCGATCAACAGGACCAGAAGGGCGAACAGGGAAAAGGAGATCAGCCCGCTGAGAAAAAAATAGCGCTCGTTGTGTGAATCCATTTTACAGCATCCGTATCAGAAACTCTAAAACGGTTTCAACCGGCGGTTGCCAGCGAAACTTCGCGGAATCCCGCCCGTTTGACCGTCGAAAGGACCGACATAACCTCGCCATACCCCAGACTCTGGTCGGCGCTGATCATGACCGTCGCCTCCGTGTCAAGCGTTTGGGCATAGCGGTAGAAATTGTCGGCAAAAGAGTCTGCCTGGAATATCTCTTTATTCACGGTGATCTCCCCGTCTTTGGAGATGGCAATATGGACAGGAGGAATTTTGGAGAGCTCTTTCTGCGCCGATCCTTTCGGAAGTCGGATCAGTTCTTCGTAGACGATGTTTGGGGAAATTACCATCAGAATCGCCAGCAACACGAGCATCACGTCCACAAGCGGGGTAATGTTCAGTTCCGGTTTTTCCTCCCAGTCAAACACGTTTAGGCCTCTTTGGAGAGCAATGCGTCGCTCTGCATCCGGATCAGGCTCGAAAGCTCATACGCTTTGCGTTTGAGTATCTGATGGTACGTGTAGGCGAAAATGGCGACGAATATCCCCGACGCCGTCGCAACCAGCGCATCCGAAACCCCGGCGGCGATGATGCTCATCGTCCCGCTGGCCTGGCCGATATGATCAAAAGTGTCCAGAATCGAGACAACCGTACCGAACAGTCCGATAAAGGGGGTCGTCGATGCCACGACTGAGAGAAACATGAGCCCTTTGGTCGCTTCTTTGGCCGAGGCATACGATGCCAGGTCGAAAAGCGCTTTGGAAAGTACGGCTGTCGATTTCGTGAAGTGGCTGAGATAAGCATAATCGGGAATGGCACGGTGTCCCATGAACAAGGATTCAAGTGATTTGTTTTCATTCGAAATCCACTGATTGAGAGAAAAGAGACGATAGAAAAAAACCCAGTTGATGGCGATGAAATAGACAGAGAGGACCAGTAACACAAAAAGTGTTACCGGATGACTTTTGTCGTAAAATTCGGCAAATGTCTGAAGCATGGTTTAGACGAGATTATGGGCAGCAGATTCGATACGTGCTGATACGGAAGCGATCATCGTATTGGAATCGGCAACGCTGCTGATCAGTGATTTTGCTTCGTCAAGAGCTTTGGCAATATCCCCTTCGCTGTCACCGCGGATGGCGACGGCACCGTCAACCAATACCACGACTTTGTCGTGGGTAATTTGAACGACACCCCAGTTAACAACGATCGATTCGGTTTTACCGTTCTCTTTTTGAATGTCGACAACTCCTGCCTGAAGCAGCGTCGTCAGCGAGACGTGTTCGGGGAGAACGCCGAACTCTCCCTCTTCACCCGGAAGGGTGACGCTTTTGGCCGGACCGTTAAAGATCGGTCCGCTGGGCGTAAGCACTTCTAATTGGAGTGTTTCCATAGTGTTTCCTTTAAGGCGAGAAGCAATTACTTGCTTTTCATTTTAGCAGCTTTCTCAATCGCCTCGTTCATATCACCGACCATGTAGAAGGCACCTTCTGGCATGTGGTCGAATTCACCCTCAAGAATTCCTTTGAATCCTTTGATGGTGTTTTCAAGAGAAACGTATTTACCAGGAGACCCGGTGAATACTTCCGCAACGAAGAACGGCTGAGAAAGGAATTTCTCAATTTTACGTGCACGTTCAACAGTCGATTTGTCATCTTCTGAAAGCTCATCCATACCGAGAATCGCAATGATATCCTGCAAATCTTTGTATTTCTGAAGTGTTTTTTGAACACCGCGTGCAACGTTGTAGTGCTCTTCACCGATGATTTGCGGGTCAAGCAGGCGTGACGTTGAATCGAGTGGGTCAACCGCAGGGTAGATCCCTTTTTCGGCGATTTTACGGTTAAGAACCGTTGTCGCATCCAAGTGGGCAAATACCGATGCAGGAGCCGGGTCAGTCAAGTCATCCGCAGGTACGTAAACTGCCTGAACCGATGTGATCGATCCTTTTTTGGTTGACGTAATACGGTCCTGGAGAGCACCCATCTCGCGAGCCAATGTCGGCTGGTAACCAACGGCTGATGGGATACGTCCCAGAAGCGCTGACATTTCCGAACCAGACTGTGCAAAACGGAAGATGTTGTCGATGAACATCAGTACGTCGAGACCTTTGACATCACGGAAATATTCCGCCATGGTAAGACCGGTCAACGCGATACGGTTACGTGCTCCCGGTGGTTCAGACATTTGCCCGTAGCACAGGGCAACTTTGTCCAAAACGTTCGATTCTTTCATCTCGTGGTACAGGTCGTTACCTTCACGTGTACGCTCACCGACACCGGCGAATACAGAGTAACCGCTGTGTGCGTGGGCAACGTTGTGGATAAGTTCCATGATGATAACGGTTTTACCAACACCGGCACCACCGAACAGACCAACTTTACCCCCTTTTGCGTATGGAGCCAAAAGGTCAACAACTTTGATCCCGGTTTCGAACATTTCTGTTTTAGTGCTTTGGTCAACGAGTGGCGGAGGATCACGGTGGATTGACCATAGATCGCTTCCTTTTACCGCTTCGCCGCCATCGATTGGATCACCGATTACGTTGAAAATACGGCCAAGAACTTCTTCACCGACCGGAACTCTGATCGGAGCGCCGGTCGCTTTAGCAGCCATACCGCGTACAAGACCTTCGGACATATCCATAGCGATCGTACGAACACGGCCGTTGCCAAGGTGGGCAGCCACTTCCAATACAAGACGGAAATCCGTCCCTTCTACACTTACGTTTACTTCGATCGCTTCGTTGACCGCTGGGAGATACCCATCAAAATCTACGTCAACAACCGGACCAATTACTTGAGCAATTTTACCAATCATTCTTTCCTCCATAATTACTTCATCGACTCGACGCCGCTGATAATCTCGATAAGTTCGGTCGTGATCGCTTCCTGTCGCGCTTTGTTAAACTTGACTTTGAGCGAGTTAACCATCTCTTTAGCGTTGTTAGTTGCCGCATCCATCGCTTGCATACGGGCACTGTGTTCAGCTGCCAATGAATCGATCAATGCATAGTACATGTTGTACTCGGCATATTTGGTGACCAGTGAATCGAGCATTTTCTCTTCGTCTTGGGCTTCAAACTCAAGCATTGAATCTTTTTCGACATCACATTCGTATGCAGATACATCAACCGGCAATACGCGGTTTACATGCAACTGCTGGGTAATAACGTTCAAATAACCGTTATAGATGATGTAAACAGCATCGATTTTACCCTCTTTGAAATCGTCGATCGAACGCGCCATAAATTCACTTGAACGCTGCATATCGGGAGCCGAGCTAAGATTTTTAACTTCATCAAGCATCTCTACTTCGTTGTAGTTAAAAAATTCGATACCCTTTTTACCGATACCGCGAAGGCGGATTTTGACTTTTTTATTTTTGTATTCTGCCATAACGCGTTTGACCGCTTTGATGGTTTGCATGTTGAAGCCACCGCACAGACCTTTGTCCGCAGTCACAAAAATAATGTCGATCATTTCGGGCGCATCGTTTTCCAAAAAGCAGCGGTTTTCAATCCCCCCTACTTTATTGCATTGGATGCGTGCCGCGATTTCAGCTATTACTTGATTCGTTTTTTGTGCAAACAGACGTGAGCGTTTCGCAAGCTCTTCGGCACGGCGAAGTTTCGCCGTCGAAACGAGCTTCATGGCACGCGTGGTTTTCTGCGTGTTGGAAACACTCTTGATCTGTCTTTGAATCTCTTTCAAGTTAGCCATGAAGATCCTTATTCAGCAACGAAAGTAGATTTAAACTCTTCGAGCGCTTTTTTCATCAGAGCCATAGTCTCGTCGTCGATTTTGGAAG
>JAFGUJ010000210.1 GCA_016938595.1 Campylobacterales bacterium
CTGGCCAAAATCGACTGCCATCTGCTGATCATTATGGCCGTCTTGTTTACGGGGATGTTTTTCGCATCGTATGCGATTTTCAAAGAGTATCTGATCGACAGCGTCGCGCTGAAAATCATCAAAAAAGGGTGGGAAAACCATTTCCCCCATTTCGACTACAACCTGCATGCCAAAGAGGTCGCCAAAATCTATTCCGAGGCGCTGGACAAAGAGATCCCGCACAAAAATCTGCAGCTCTACATCCTCGACCGGCTCGTGGAGAGTTCCAAATAACCCTGGAAAGGGTTATTTTTTGTATTTCTTCACAATGCCCATAAAGGTCGGGATGTTCGCCGCACCGTCATGACGCCCCAGTTTCTTCCCGCTGACATTCATAAAGTGAAACGTCGGGGTACCGATGTAGCCGAGACCTTCGGGAACAAAGTCTTTGTGGATGTCGATGTAGATGGGGACAAAGTATTTGTGTACCTCGGACACGACC
This sequence comes from Campylobacterales bacterium, assembly GCA_016938595.1. GTDB lineage: Bacteria > Campylobacterota > Campylobacteria > Campylobacterales > Sulfurimonadaceae > Sulfuricurvum. The sequence continues at coordinate 482 of JAFGUJ010000210.1, forward strand.
GCCCTCTCCTCGAACACGACGTCGTTCATGTATTCGCACGCCGGGCACTCCTCGCGTGAGAGCATGACCATGACGTTTTTGTTCTCTTTTTTCGCCTGAACGAATGCCTCGTCATACGACGGCGCCCATTTGAGCTCTGCCGCCGCCGAAGAGACGATCAGTGCCAGTGCCAGTATCCAGCGTCCCATGTTATTCTCCTTTTACTGTGTTCAGATGGGTCAAGAACTCCTGCGGTTCTTTGAACCCGACCACATCGGCACTTTTTATCCGTGTCCCGCTTTCATCGAAAAACAAAATCGCCGGAGGGCCGAAAATGCCGTATTTTGAGCTGATCGCTTTGGCCGCGTCGTCGTTGGCGGTCAGATCGACTTTCACCAGTACGAAACTGTCCATCTGCGTTTTGACCGCTTCATCGCTGAACGTTTTGGCATCGAACTCCTTGCACGCCGTGCACCAGTCGGCATAGAAATCGACCAGTACCCGTTTCCCTTTGCTCTCGTCCAGAATCACTTCGAGCTCTTCGATCGAGGTGATTTTTTCAAACGTTTTATGCTGCGCCGTTTCGATCGCCGTTCCCCCTTTCGAAGACAGGAAAGGTTCCAACGGATGGAGCGGGTCTTTCGCACCGCTCATCCCCCCTACCAAAAGCGACATGCCGTACAGCAGAATGATAAATCCAAGCGCTTTTTTGTTGGCACGGCCGCATCGGATGCACTCTTCGCCCAAAGGTTCCAGCGCACCGATGTTGATCGCGACGAAAACAGCCAGTGCCCCCCACAGCATCATCGAAATATTCTCATCGAGGATACGGCTGATCATCCAGATCGCAACGCCGATCAGCATGACGCCGAAAATCGACTTGACCGTATCCATCCATGCTCCCGGTTTGGGCATGAACTTCCCGGCACTGGTCCCTACGGCAACGAGCGGGATACCCATACCGATGCTGAGGGCGAACAATGCAACCCCGCCCAGCAGTGCATCACCGGTCTGTCCGATGTAAATGAGCGCTCCGGCCAGCGGGGCGGCAACACACGGTCCCACGATCAAGGCCGACAAAAATCCCATGATCGCAACACCTGCGATTCCCCCTTTTTTCCCGCTGAGCTGGGTAATGCGCGATTGCAGAGCATTGGGAATCTGGAGTTCGAAAAGATCGAACATCGACATCGCCAGCACGACGAAAATCAGGGCGAACAGGGTAATGATCCACGGCGTCTGAAATGCCGCCTGCAGATTCGCGCCAAACAGCCCTGCGAGAACACCGGCAATCGTGTAGGCGACCGCCATCGACAGGACATACACGACCGACAGCCAGAAGGCTTTTCGGGTCCCAAGCCCTTCCCCCTGCGCAACGATCACCGAAGAGATGATCGGGATCATCGGGAAAACACACGGCGTCAATGCCAGCAGCAGTCCGAAGCCGAAAAAGCTGAGAATGATAAACCACAGGCTTCCCCCCTCGATCACCTGGGCGATCCTGTCGGTTTCGGATTGTGGTTCGGCCGCTGCGGCCTCTTCGGTATTGTCGGCTACAGCGTCAGATGCTTTTTCCTCCACCGCTGTCTTCACTGCCGGCGCTTTAAGGATGGAAGACCCCCCTTCCTGCACAAGGGCATCGGCATCGATCGTCGTGCTTAGCGTTACTTCCTGCGGCTCGTAACACAGCCCCGCCGATGAACATCCCTGAAAAAACAGTTTGACGTCCACAATGTGGTCACCGCTGAGCTCTTTGGTTTTTACCAGCGCTATTCGGATGGCGGGGGAAGCTTCAAACGCAATTTCCCCGTCATGGTCCACCGGTTCCGCCATCGATACCGATTTAAAATCGATTCCGTCTTTTTGATCGGCATCTTTTACTTTGACTTTGTCGGCATACAGATAGATCTGATCCCCCAGTTCTATCTCTATGGCAACCGTTTGATCATCCAGGGTATTGATTTTGGGTTTAAACGCTTCATCAGGCTGTAAAAACCCCACTCCCCACACACTGACGGAGATAAATAAAAGTAACAACAATCGCATACGTAAACCTTCTCTATCTTATTTAAGGCCATTTTACCGCATTTATCTGTGTCATAGCTCACAGAGCAACATTGTTAATATTTTTCAGCTTACTCATAGTATCAGATGTTACACTACCCCAATTTTTTAGGAGAACTCCCATGTCCAACCGCCTAGCCCTCGAGGATTCCCCCTACCTGCAGCAGCATAAAGACAATCCTATTCATTGGTATCCGTGGTGTGACGAAGCGTTTGATCGTGCCCGCAACGAGCACAAAGCGATTTTTATCTCGATCGGCTACAGCAGCTGTCACTGGTGCCATGTGATGGAACACGAAGTGTTTGAAAACACCGACATCGCCGATTTCGTGAACCGCCATCTCATCTGCATCAAAGTCGACCGCGAAGAGCGTCCCGACATCGACAAACACTATCAGGAACTCCACACGCTCCTCAACCGGCGCAGTGGCGGATGGCCTCTGTCGGTCTTCTGCACCCCGGACAACAAACCCTTCTACGCGGCGACCTATATCCCCCCCTACACCCGCGAACGGATGATGGGATTCAGCGAACTTACCGCCATCATCGCCCAAAAAATAGCCGAAAATGACGAAAAACTTTTCCAGAACGCCGATGAGATCAGCGGCTATCTCCGCCCCAAAAACGATCCGGTGCAGGCGACCCGTTTGAACGAAAAGATCCTCGAGCAGTTTGTGATGCAGGCCAGGCACAATTATGACGACACCAACGGGGGATTTTCAAAAGCACCGAAATTTCC
>JAFGUJ010000211.1 GCA_016938595.1 Campylobacterales bacterium
ACCGAGGGGATGAACCTCATCTCCGAGCGCATCGACTCACTCAACACGCTCGCCCACTCCAATGCGACCAGTATCCGTGACATCAGCGGCGTCGCCATCCGACTCGATCAGAGTACGGCAGGGATCAACGAAAAACTCGCGAAATTCCGGACCTAGCCCAGAAATTCGATCACTTTCTCCACCGGCCGGCCGATCACGGCCCGGTTCCCCTTGATGAGGATGGGACGCTCGATCAGGCGGGGGTGCTCGGCGAGGGCATCGATCAGCTTCTTCTCGTCTGTTTCTTTCGCCAGCGCAAGCTCCTTGTACAGCTCCTCTTTCGTCCGCATCAGCTCCCGCGCCGAAACCCCCAGCATTGTGAGCAGCGCGGCGATCTCGTCGCGGGTCGGGGTCTCCTCGATGTATCTGACAACATTGATATCCACCCCCTTCTCTTCGAGAAGCTTGAGCGCTTCGCGCGATTTCGAACATTTCGGGTTGTGCCAGATAATCATCATTTCTCCGTTTTTAATTGCCATTATAACCTTGTAACGACACGTGCATGCAAGTATAAACTAATAATAAAACTATAAAATTAATAACATTTTTTTAGTGAATTAACATAAATGTAACACTTTTTCTTCATAATCAGCCACTTTATTTTTATTCGAGGAGTGGTGATGACCAAAATTTCCCACAGTATTCTTCTCTCTGCCCTGCTCGGCAGCTCGTGTATCTCGGCTGAAAACATCGGCACGATCGGGATCGACTCTACCACAATCGACGACCGTTTTCATACGTCACGGACCGAAGCTTCCTCTACGGCGACCATCGATGGGCAGAGAGTGGATGATGCCCATATCGAAAACCTCCAGCAGGTACTTCAAAGCATTCCGGGGCTGACGACCGAAGTCAAATCAGGCGATACCATCAAAATCCATATCCGCGGCGTCGAAAACCAGCGTTACATGGGGGAAAAACCGGGTGTGGCCGTCGTCATCGACGGTGTCCCCGTCTTCGAGCGGACCGGAGCGGTCAATATCGACCTCGACAATATCGCCTCGATCAAGGTGATCAAAGGGGGAGCATCCTACCTTTTCGGGGATGATGCCCTCGCCGGGGCCGTCATCATCACGACCAAAAAAGGGGCCGTCAACAAATCCATGGCGGCGACCGAGTTCGGCAGTTTCGGGTACCAAAAGCTCCTCGCCGAAACCTCGTTTGCCAAAGAATCCTTTAACGGTCGGCTACAGGTGAGCGAACGCAAAGGGGACGGCTACTGGAAAGATTCGGATTATCTGGCCCAGTACGCCAACGGTAAACTGCAGTACTACATTGACGACACGAGCGACCTCACTTTCGGCGTCGAAGCCTCCAAACGGGAAAAAGACTCTCACGGTACCGTCGAGGGGATGACGCAGGCGCTGACCGATCCTACCAGCGAAGAGGGGCGCGATTACACGCGCAAATACGATGTCGAACTCCTCAAACTTTTTTTGACCTACAGCAAAGATTTTGGCGACGCGTCCAACCTCCTCGTGAACCTCTACCAATACGGCGACGACACGCAGTTTGTCAGCGCACCACAGAAATACAGTTCGACCGGAGCGCCGGTTACCGCCGATGACGCCTATACGACCGGCAACGACTACCGTCAGGTTCAACGCGGTCTCAAAAGCGAATACCGCAGTTCGGGAGAGAAAATGGCGTACCTCCTCGGCGCCGATATCCGCAACAATGTCTATGAGAACAAAACATCCTATCTCGTCGATTTCAAATCCAGCCCCTCCCCTTTTGCTCCGGTCAATACCGCCGGAACGGTAACGGGGGACAACAAAACGACCGAAGAGGTCTACGCCCCCTATCTGGAGATCAAAGTACCGCTCGGCGAAACGACCACTCTGACGCTCAACGGGCGATACGACAACATCCGCTTGGACTATGCCGACCATTTGAATGCTCTTGAACTCAAAAAAGATTTCGATGTCTACTCCCATCGCGTAGGGCTCACCCACGCCCTGAACGATTCAGCCACCCTCTTTGTAAGCCGTTCCACCGGGTTCCGTGCCCCTTCGATCGATCAGCTTTTCAACGGTACCGTGTCGCTCGATTCCAAAGTGCTCAACAACCCCGATCTCAAGCCCGAAGAGGCGATCAACTA
>JAFGUJ010000047.1 GCA_016938595.1 Campylobacterales bacterium
AGATCGGGGTTTTTGACCTTGGCGAAATTGCGTTTGACCCACCCCTTTAGCCATTCGTTGATCCCTTTGATCACGTAGCTCGAATCCGAGACGATCGTGACATCGCAGGGCTCTTTCAGGGCCTTGAGCCCTTCGATGACACCGCGAAGCTCCATCCGGTTGTTGGTCGTATGGGGCTCGCCGCCGCTGAGGATTTTCTCCGTGGTGCCGTAGCGCAATATCGTCCCGAAGCCCCCTGGCCCTGGATTGCCTAAAGACGAGCCGTCACTGAAGAGAGTTATTTTCTTCAAACCGTTCCTTCGCAAGATCCATGATGACATGGACCGAATCAATCGCATGGCAGTGAGGACAGCGGTGAAACGGCAAAAACGAAATCTGCTTGCATTCGTCGCACGTATATTCAAACTGCAGCGTCACTTTGCCCACCCCGCATTTGCGCAGGGCTATCAGGGTGTCGAACTCGAAAACCGGGCTCCCCTCAGCGAGGCTGAGCGAGCCTTTGGCACTGTAAAGTTCCCGCAGGTAGGCGTTGCTTGAAATTATATCCAAATCGAGATTTTCATCCCTGAGGCGCCAGAGGATATCGGTAAGGCGCTCTGAGAGGGACTGGTCGAACATACGCCATCCCAGAGCCGGCCGGTAGGTAAAGAGCCACTCGAAAATCATGTATCCCAGCTTGCGGTGGGTCTGGTAGAGTTCGATCAGGCGGGACGCTTTTTCATCGATCCCCAGCGAGGGGTCGCAGAGGAGCAGGCGGCATTCGAGATAGAGTTTTTCTCCCAGCCTGTCGGGAGAGAGTTCCAGGAGCGATTCCATCACCTCGAGTCCCTTGTCGTACTGCTGGAGCTGCTCGTAGATCAGAATCAGAAAATGGAGGGCCTGCGGGGTGCGGGGATGGTTTTGGAGCAGCTGCAAAAAGGTCTGCCGGGAGCGCTCCAGAAAGCCCGCTTTGAAATAGCTTCTTCCCAGCAGCAGCAGAACCTCTTTCTGGAAAAGGGTGTCGCGGTTTTTGGTGAGGAGGGCATGGTAGATTTCCACGCTTTTCTCAAAATTTCCCTGCATCTCGAAACTCTGCGCCAGCATCAGCCACGATTCGCTCGAGAGGGAATTGGAATGGACCTGCTCGCTCATCCGTTCCGCCCCCTCCAGTGAATCGAATTTTCCGAGGAAGGATTCCAGATCGCGGTGCTCTTTGGCGGTTTTGTAGCGCCCCCACCAGTAGCTGAAAAACGAGAGGATGAAAAGGAGGACAAAAAAGACGATCACCCCGAAGAGGGGGTCTCTGAATTCGATAAAAAATGTATTCATGCCGTATTATAGCTTTTGAAGGGTGATTTCGAGTATAACCCGGTTCTTTGGATCGATCCGGTAGGAAAGGGGTGTTTCGGTTCCGTAGGTGCACCGGTTTTCGTCGCAGTGCAGCTCGCCGTCTTCCTGGATGGGATCTCCTACCCCCTGGCCGCGGGGGTCCTTGATCCGGTCCGAATGGAGGGTGATGCGCTCTATCACCTTTTCCGAGCCGTCAGGGAAGATGTGGGCCAGCAGATGATCTCCCCGTTTGAGGGCGAGGAGCGTCTGCGTTTTTCCGGGGGTGATAAGGCTCAGTTTTTCGAGGGTAAAGCCGGGCATTTTGCTTTGGAGGAGGGCGGGATCATACCTCTCTCCCGGATGGATGGCGCCGAGCCCCTCTTCGCTCAGGGTGAGCGGATAGGGGAGGGGTTCCTGCGGCGAGTGGCAGCCGGCCAGAAGGAGGGCCAGTGTGAGGAGAAAGAGTGCCGGGCGCATCAGAAGAGCCTTTCCACCATCAGCTGCATCGATACCCGTCCGCCCCACTCGTTTTTGTTGACCGTGTAGCTGCAGCTGATTTTTTTGCTTTCGGGGCATTCGAGGGTGCGGCGAAACGCGATCAGCTCGAGCGTTTTGGGATGGAGGGGAGAGGGGCGCAGTTCGAGACGGCTGTGGGACTGGTCGCTTCCGAAAAGCTTGATGCTTACCACATCGGCGTCGCGGAGCAAAAAGCGCGGGCGGGGGTTCCCCTCCCCGTAGGGCTCGAACCGCTCCAGCAATTTCAGGAGTTCGAAGTTGATCGCTTCGTGCTCGAGTTCTCCGACGATGTCGCTGTGGGGGATGAAATCCTCGG
>JAFGUJ010000212.1 GCA_016938595.1 Campylobacterales bacterium
AGTGGAGTGCAGACAGGCATCGACCGAAGCGGATCGCTTGGCGATACTACAACAACGGTATGATATTTTTGTCGAGGAATATAATTTCCTTCTCCCAAATGAAGATGGCAAACGGATAGAATCCGATGAATATGATGAATATTCCCTTTTATTTGGTGTTTGGGAGCAAAATTCCCTGATCGCATCCTGCCGTCTCGTCCTTCCCGACAGCCCGTTGGGTTTTCCTACTCTCAATACCATGAACGTTGAACCTGGTATCCTACAAGATGGCTCCTCGACAGCTGAAATATCACGGATCACCATCGCATCAGGCCATCGTCTCTTTAAAAAAAGTATCACTATTCTTCAGGTAATGCAAGAAGAGCTGTGCCGTTTTGCATCCGATTCAGGTATACACCAATTGATCGGGGTCGTTGAGCCCGCCTTTTTACGTCTACTGAACTGCTCCTCACTGCCCTACCATCCATTTGGTCCGCTTCAACAACACATCGGTGCCAAACGCTATCCAGTCGTTTTATCGGTCCAAGAATGCAGTACCTCTACGCAGGAATGTTCATGAATACTCGCTTTTCCGTTGCTTTGTTGTTGACCCCGCTTTCTCTCTTGGCGGCCCAGCCCGATTCAACTCTTCTGGATACACTTGTCAATGAAATCGATACCATAACGCATATCGCCAAAGATCAGCGGGCCAACATCGATTATCTTCCCTACATCATGACCGTATTTGAGGGCGAAGAGCTCTCCCGTGCCGGGGCCTCGTCGCTCAAAGAGGCGCTGGCATTGGCAGCAGGGGTCAATCTTTCCAGCGATACCCTTGCACTGTCGAATCCCGTCTTCCGCGGATCCAATCCGACCGCTTTCGGGCAGAGCAAGCTGATCGTTGACGGTACCGAAGTCAACGATCTCTTCTTTGATGGCTATACCGCCTATCTGAGCATGCCGATCGACATGATCAAACGGATCGAGATCGTCCGGGGGCCGGGAAGCTACAGCGACGGCCACTGGGGATATGCCGGATCGATCGTCGTGACAACCTATAAAAAAGAGCCCTCTGCCGAGGGAAGTGGGCGGTGGTTTGTCTCGCTCGGAAGCGACGTCACCCGCAAAGCGGGGGTTTCGTATGCGACCTCGCATGAGGATTTTTCGTTTGCCGCCGATCTCTATACCGTCCACGACAACCTCTCACTCCTCTACGGGCCCGACGGCCTTTCCAACAATCTGTTTGGCAGTATCAATGCACCCCTTTCCCGTTCCGGCCATGCCCCCTCTTCCACCGATGCGACCATGGCCTCGGTGTCTCTGTCAAAAGGGGCTTTTTTCGCCGAAGGGCGCCTTTCCTCATACCGCCACGGTTCGGAAGGGGGGATCAATTACGCCCTCGCGAGTGAAGGAGATCACTACAATATCGATCAGTGGTCTCTCCGCGGTGGTGCCCGCTACCGTGTCGGAGAGTTTGCCGGAAAGATCGAGATAGCGGTACAGCAGGACACCTTTAAGAGCGACTCCCTACTCGCCCCGGCAGGATTCACTTATCCCATACCTTATCCAGACGGTTTTTACGGCAGCCATGAGGCGGTTGTTCAAACCTATCAGCTTCAAAACACCTTGTCTGGAACCGTAGCAGGAGGAGAAACGTCCTTTGGAGTAAGAGCCTCATGGAGCCGCGTTGCCTCCGAAAAGACCATCACGACAGACCGGAATACAGGAATGGGCTTGACCGATTATTCTGTCACATACCCTTTCTTTGACCCCGACGCCTCGATCAACGATCTGGTCGCCTATGCGACCTATGAGCGCGCCATCACCCCCTCGCTGAGTGGCTACGCATCACTGACGCTGGAGCGGCGGAGCAATCTCTCGACCTGGATCGATCCGAGAGTCGCGGCGGTCTACTCCCTGAACCCCGACAATCAGATCAAGGGCTCGATCTCCCGCGCCCACCGAAACCCCTCGTGGCAGGAGATGTTTACCCTCAACAACAGAGCCCGGTGGGGGAACCCCGACCTCGAGCCCGAGAGCGTCCTGGCCTATGAAATACAGTACATCCGCCGCTTCGCAGCAGACCACACCCTCTCGGTCAACCTGTTCCGGCTGAACAACGACGATCAGATCTACCTTCAGTACAACCCATCCATTAGCAGCTTTGGATACGTCAACGGCTCCAAAAGCCGCATCACCGGGATCGAAGCCGAATGGCGCAAACGCTACGACACCACCTCGTTTTATGCCGCCTACACCCATATCCGGGCCGAAGACGGAAACGGTGACACCCTGGCCTTTGCCCCCTCCGATACCCTGCACGGGTTCATAACGCATGAAATAAGTGAGCGCTGTTACGGATCACTGGCCGGACGGTGGCAAAGCACCACCCCCAGAGAGCCGGGCGATCCCCGCGAGGACATGAAAGCCTTCGGCGTCGTCGATGCCTCTTTGGGGTACAAACTCCCCTCACTCCCTGCCGAAATCCAGTTGAGTGTCAAAAATGTCTTCGATGAACATGAGCTTTACGCCAGCCCTGCGGGAACATACGACGATGATTTCCCCTCCGCGGGGCGCGCGTTTCTGGCGACGATTCGGGGGAGCTTTTGAAAAAGCTCCTTTTGGCCATGCTTCTGGGCGCGATCGGGTGGGGGGCTTCGTATGATCCCTTTCTGC
>JAFGUJ010000213.1 GCA_016938595.1 Campylobacterales bacterium
CCGAATATACCGGAGCCGAGAGGATCAAAGTGGACCACAGCACCCTGAAGCATGGCGACCGCTGTCCCGAGTGCGAAAAGGGAAAAGTCTATCGGCAAAAACAACCGAAGACGCTGGTCCGAGTGACAGGAGTCGCACCGTTGGTGGCGACGGTGTACGAAATCGAAAGACTTCGCTGCAATCTATGCGGAGAGGTATTCACTGCGGATGTGCCTGATGGTGTGGGCGAAGAGAAGTATGACGTCAAATCGGCGGCAATGATAGCGCTGCTGAAGTACGGCTGCGGCATGCCGTTCAACCGACTCGCCGATCTGGAAGAGAGCCTCGGCATCCCGCTTCCGGCATCGACGCAGTGGGAGGTGGTTCAACCCGCTGCCGACAAGATGATGCCGGTATTTACCGAATTCATTCGGCAGGCCGCCCAAGGCAAGTTGTTCTACAATGACGACACCATTGGGCGGATACTGGAAATCGATGGTGTCAAAACCGGTCCCTTCGTCATCGACGACGAAGGTATCGATAAAAAACGAAAAGGCATCTTTACTACAGGAATTGTCTCCGTAACCGGCGGTCACAAGATCGTTCTGTTTTTCACCAGTCGAAAGCACGCGGGTGAAAATCTGGAGACCGTTTTGATGCATCGAGACAGCGAACTGGGGCCTCCCATTCAGATGAGTGACGGATTGGGCACCAATACCGCCGGCGATTTCGAAACCATCGAGTCCGAGTGCAACTGTCACGCTCGAAGAAAATACGTCGAAGTGACCGATAACTTTCCGGATGAAGTCAGTATCGTCCTCTACATTTATGGTCTCATCTACAAAAACGATCACGAAACGAAAAAGCAGAACATGTCCGATGAAGAGAGGCTTGAATACCACCAGAAAAACAGCGGACCGATAATGAGAGTCTTTCGGAGATGGCTCAACTATCTGCTGGACGAGCATAAGGTAGAACTCAACAGCTCTCTGGGGGATGCCATCAGCTACACCCTGAAGCACTGGGATGAGCTTACCCTATTCCTCAAGGTGCCGGGCGCGCCTCTTGACAACAA
>JAFGUJ010000048.1 GCA_016938595.1 Campylobacterales bacterium
CGAAGAAGCGATTGCCGAATACCTCACGCAAGTCCTCGAAGAGGGAGACACCGACGAACTGATCCGAGCCATCGGTCATATTGCCAAAGCACGCGGAATGAGCCAAATCGCCCAAGAGAGCGGATTAGGACGTGAGAGCCTCTATAAAACGTTTGCTCCCGGTTCTAAACCCCGTTTTGACACCATCGCCAAAGTGATACGATCTTTAGGCTTGCATTTTCATATTACGCCGCTTAAAGCTTCGTAGTACTCCAACTCAGGAGAGTAAAAACGAGCATATATAAGGAGAAAAAATTTGGAGTATACACAAGCTTCTGTGATTGCCATTATCAGTTCAGTTTCAACTATTTCCATTTTAGGTGTAGTCGGGTATTTGTTACGTTCATGGATTATTGAACGACTTAAGGCATCGATTAAGCATGAATATGATTTAAAAATGCTTGAAGTAGAACGTCAGCGAGAAATTCGTCTAAAAGGTGAAATAGTTTCTGATCTTCTTGCACAATGGATTAGAAAGAATGGACAATTAGACTACCATGAACTTAATCGTCTTTCTTTTCAGGCGTTTATTTGGCTTCCAAAAACTTTAGCTGAAAAACTGTCTAGTTCATTATCTCACCAACCTGGTGCACAAGACTTACGTGACTTAATAAAAGAAATTCGTACGTACTTACAAGAAAATGATGATGGATTCAAAGCAAAAGATGTAATTGTTTTTAATGAACCAGACGTAAGAGGGATACCTAATTATAGTAGGGTGACTAGTGATGCTGTTACAAAACCAAAGCCAAAATAGTGATCTTGTAGAATGACCCCCATCACCGACACTATGGACGTATTCGCCGAGAAATTTGAGGGTATCGATCTCCACGGCAAAAAGATCACCAAAGCGGAATTCGAAGATTGCACCTTCGTCTCCTGCGATTTCAGCGAAACCTTTTTCTCCTCGTGCAGATTTGTCGAGTGCCGTTTTGAAAACTGCAACCTGAGCCTGATGAAACTCACCAACACCAAAATGAGCGATGTCGATTTCGTCTCGTGCAAGATGATCGGGATCGACTGGACGATGGCCGATTGGAAGAGCCTGCTCAATGCCGATCCGATCCGTTTTCGCGAGTGCATCCTCAATGACAGCAACTTTTTCGGTCTGAATCTAGAGGGGCTGGTGATGAAAGAGTGCCGGGCCAAAGAGGTTGATTTCCGAAACGGGACTTTTCAGAAAGCCGATTTTACAGGGAGCGATTTCAAGGGGGCGTTGTTCGGAAACACCCATCTCGAAGAGGCCAACTTTACCGACACGAGCAACACGATGATCGATATCCGCTCCAACCACCTCAAAGGCTCGATCTTCAGCCGTTACGAGGCGCTGTTTTTACTGGAGACAATGGGGATCGTGCTGGTCGATTAAGTCAGGGACTCTGCGTCGATGAGGCGGTATTCGCCGGGGGCTAAATCCCCCAGCGTCAGATTTCCGAAGCTGGAGCGGTGCAGGGCGGTGACGTGGTTCCCGACCGCCGCGAACATCCGCCGCACTTGATGGTAGCGCCCTTCGGTGATCTCCAGCGTGACGTGGGTGTCGTCGATGATTTCCAGTTTTGCGGGGAGGCAGGGGCTTTTTTCGCCGTTCAGGATCAGCGTCCCCGAGGCGAAAATGCCCCCTTCGTCCCCTTTTAACGGCCGGTCGAGCGTCGCTTCGTAGACTTTTGGCACTTTATGTTTGGGGGAGGTGAGGCGGTGCAACAGCGCGCCGTCGTCGGTGAGGAGCAGCAGGCCGCTCGTCTCTTTGTCCAGCCGCCCTACGGTCGAGATTTTCGGATCGCGCAGCCGCCACCGTTCCGGTAATAGATCGTAGACGAGTTTTCCCTCACCATCGTCATGGCTGCAGACCAGACCTGCGGGCTTATGCATCAAGATCACCATTCCCTGTGGCGGGTCGAGCGGCTCCCCCTCGAAGAGGATTTCATCCTGGGAGACCTTGGTATCGCTTTTGAGGCTCAACCCCTGTACGTGGGTGACGATCCCCTCGCGCAAAAGAGCCGGAACCTCTTTGCGCGCGCAATACCCCAGCGAGCCGAGGAGTTTGTCGAGGCGCACTTTAGAGGGCTTCAATCTTTGCCTCGTATTCGGCCTCGATGCGTTCTATCTCGTCGCTCGCGGTTTCGAGCTTCTCGAACAGCTCCTCGATTTTCTTCTCGTCCTCACCCACCTGCTTGGAGAGTTCGAGGAGTTTGGAGGTCTCCCCTTGATTGGAATAGGTCGTTAGAAGCTCATGAGAGGTTTTAAGCTTCTCTTCGAGCTCCATGATCGTGTTTTCGCATTTCTCGACCTCTTTTTTCAGGGGGCTGAGGAGGCGGGAACGCTCCTGCACGAGGGCGGCGCGCTGCTGCTTGGTCTCTTTTTTGTTGGTGTTGGGGGTCGCTTTGGTGGGCTTGGGAGCGTCGCTGATCTCTTCGTCCCATCCGATCTTTTCCAAAAACTCATCATATCCGCCGTCGAAAAACTCCGCGTTCCCCTCGCGGAAGATGATCAGCTGATCGGCAAGAGAGCGCAGGAGCATCTCGGAGTGGGTGACGAGGACGACGGAGCCCTCGAACCGCTTCAGCGCGTCGCAGAGCGAATCGATCGACTGCATGTCGAGGTGGTTGGTCGGTTCATCGAGAAAGAGGAGGTTGGCCGGGGTCGCGATGATTTTGCCCAGCATGACGCGGCTGCGCTCCCCCCCTGAAAGGATAGATATTTTTTTATCCGCATCGTCGCCGCTGAACATCATCGTCCCGCATATGCCGCGTATGCGGACATTGGGCAGCGTGTTATCAGCGCTTTGGATCTCTTCGGTGATCGTGCGGTTCTTGTCGAGACGGTCGATGTTCGTCTGGCCGAAGTGGGCGATGGCGGTGGAGGGGTGAAACGCCAGCTCCCCCTGCGGTGTGAGGACCCCCGCGAGGGTGTTGAGGAGCGTCGATTTTCCCTTGCCGTTTTTCCCGATGATGGCGAGGCACTTTTTCGTCTCCAGCGCAAACGAGAGGTTTCGGAACAGCGGTTCATCGCTTTTGTACCCGAACGAGAGGTTTTTGGCCTGCAGGATGATCTTCGCCGGGGTAGGGGAATAGGAGAACGAAAACGAGAGGTCGCGTTCCCCCTCCAGATCCTCCATCACCCCCATCTTGTCCAGCTCTTTTTGTTTGGACTGCGCCATCACGGCCGTCGAAGCGCGCGCTTTGTTGCGGGCGACGAAATCCTCTAACTCGGCCCGTTTTTTGTCGTGGTTGGCTTTGGTCTTGACGTACAGCTCGTCTTCCTGCGCCATCAGCTCGTAGTACTTGTGGGTATTGCCCTTGATGATGCTGATGGAGCGACGGCGCAGCCCCATCGTGTGGGTTGTGACCGAGTCCATGAAATCGCGGTCGTGGGTGATGAGGATCACCTCCCCCTCGAACGCTCGGATAAACGACGCGAGCCACCGGAGCGAGACGATGTCGAGGTAGTTGGTCGGCTCATCGAGCAGCAGAAGGTTCGGCTCGGTGACGAGGAGTTTGACGAGGTTGAGGCGGATCTGGTACCCCCCCGAAAAACTGAGGGGGTCACGGTCGAGATCCTCCTGGGTGAATCCCAGACCGAACAAGATTTTTTCGACGCGGTAGACTTCGTGGATTGCGTCCCCTTCCAGTACCGAGGCGCACTCTTCGCGCACCGTTTTGTGGGTGAAATGGAGATGCTGCCGCAGCGTTCCGATCCGGTAGTTTTTGGGGATGATCACTTCGCCGGAGTCGTAGGGCTCTTCGCCGAGGATGATCTTGAAGAGGGTCGATTTTCCCGTCCCGTTGCGTCCGACGAAGCCGACTTTGTTTCCGGAGTTGAGTTTGAGGGAGAGATCCTCGAAGAGGACCCGCGTGCCGTAGCTTTTGGTGAGGTGGTTGATCTGGATCATACGGTAAAAATTATTCTTCTATTTTATGGGGGAGTTTTCCGGGCATCGCCTCTTTGTTGGCGAGGAGGTCTTGGATCTGGCGTTTGACTTTGTCGTATCGGAACTGCTCCTTGAACCCCTGGATCCGTCCGCCGGCGGCATTGGGGTGGCCGCCGCCGTTGGCCCATTCGCCCGCCATCATCGCCACGTCGACCTGGTCGTGCCCGCGCAGGCTCATCGTGCCGCGCGTGCTGACGTCGACGATGAAATCGAAATCGGGGAATGCGGTCAGGAAGCCGTTGCCGATGATGGAGGTGTTCCCAAGGCCATAGCTGAGGAAGCCTCTCCATCCTTTGTAATAGATCGTCATGGTGGAGCGTTTGGTCCCCAGCAGCGCGACGATGTGTTTGGTCGAGAGGTTGTCGAGGGTGTCGTCCACGCCGTCTTTGAAAAACTCTTTTTTCATTTTGTGGAGCGCTTCGTCCAGGACGATCGGGGCATTGGGAACGGAACGCATGGCGGCGGCCTGTTCGAGGAGGGCGAGTTTGTAGGCGCGGTCCTCGTCACCGAACATGACCCGGCTGAGCTCTTTGGCGTCAGAGATGAGGCGCATGCACACTTTGCCGTATTCGAAATCATCCTTTTCGTTCTGGTGCCACAGATCGACGGCGTTGACGACGCTGACGAAGGCTTCGAGCCATCCGCCGCGCTCCAATCCGTAGTTCTCCAGGGCATATTCGTAGACGATTTTGGTGGCGCACCGCTCGGTGTCGAGGAAATACCACGGATACTGTGCCGCCGTGTCCTTGCCGCTGCCGTGATGATCCAGAAGGGTGATCGTGATCTCCCAGCCGCTTTCGTTGAGACGGTTCACTTCGTTGTTGAGCCAGCGCGCTTCGTCGGGGTAGAGGTTGAGGTCGGTAATGAGGATTGTGGCGGCTTGTTTGCCTTTCTTGATCCGGTCGATGATCTCTTCGAGGCGGTCCATCACTTCGGCGCCGTAGTTGGCGTTGAAACTGATCATGGTATGGGGCGTTTGCGCCATGACGAGCTGGCAGCTGTAACCGTCGAGATCGATGTGGGAGAGGTGGTAGATGGTTTTTTGCATAATTGTCCTATTTGATGTCTAAAGTGATGGAGCCCAATACTTCGAATTTTGCATTCGAATCGATTTCGGCGTGGGAGAGGGTGACGACGTCGAGGCTGAAACGCTCATAGATTTCGGCCAGCGGGCGGCGGAGTTTGGGATCGACGATGATGATGACCGGAGAAACCCCTTTCTGGAGGAGTTC
>JAFGUJ010000214.1 GCA_016938595.1 Campylobacterales bacterium
CGGCCTAGCCAGAGGGCGACGAGGTGGCAAAACTACAAGACAAAGGGCTCCAGTTGTTGCAAAATAGTTTTTTTCAAGAAAAAAAACAACAAAAGGAACCCTTTGATGGAAAACAGTCTACTACGAAACAAACTCAAAAGCACAGAAAAATCTTTTCTAAGCGAGGTGTTCGGGCTCGGGAACGAACACGAGCAGAAGGCCCGTGAAATGCTCTTCTCGACGATTCTGACCCAAGGCACGACCCTGCTTTCGCATCTTGCGAAGGATGAGGACGCGCAAAACGTCTATTTGGACGAGACGCAGAAAAAGCCACAAAAACGCAGAGCCTCCAGAAAAGGCGTCCAGGAACGGATGTCGCGCTGGCTCGCGAAGAGCGATTTCGGAGCGCAGGAGTATCTGCTTTCCAATGGGGTACGCTTCGTCAAAGACGACAC
Organism: Campylobacterales bacterium; assembly: GCA_016938595.1. Classification (GTDB taxonomy): domain Bacteria; phylum Campylobacterota; class Campylobacteria; order Campylobacterales; family Sulfurimonadaceae; genus Sulfuricurvum. The sequence goes on from JAFGUJ010000214.1 coordinate 435, forward strand.
CACGATTGCCTTCGATCAGTCCGACATCAGCAAGGAATTCGGCGGAAAGGGCATGGAGGGGATGGCGAAGGGGCACGACGGAAGCCGTGGCGTTACGGCGATGGGACACGACGTGATCGGGGCGAGCGTCGTCCCCGTGGGCCGCGGCCTCGCGATCCCCCTGCTTCTCGAACTACAAAAGGGCCGGACTGGTGCACCGAAGGCGACCCGCAGGCTCATCGACCAGATCTTCCTAGCGACGAAAGGCCTCGGCCAGCTTGCCATGGACCGGGGATACGACAGCGACGCACTGATCCACTTTCTCTTTGAGCGCGGCTACAAGGCCGTCATTCGCGTGCAGTACATGAAGCGGGACGTCTTCGGAGACGGGCTTGAGATCTCGGAGGCATTCCAAAGGGAAGCGGGGTGGGACACGAAGCTAGTCCGCGCCAACGGGACGCAGAACGCGCACCTCAAGTATAAGCTCGGGAACTTCCCCCACGAGGATAAAAAGTCCAAAACAACCTCCTATTTCCCCGTCATGCTCGTCTCTAGCGTTTTCGACGGCAAGGAAATATTCCTCTACGTGGTGCGCAAGAGCTTCGAAGGCCTGACGCATGAAGACTTGAAACGGCTTGCTCAACAGGCGGCTCAGGCCTACTTCGACCGCTGGGGCATCGAGACCTTTTTCCTGCGCGTGAAACAGGACTACCACATCGAGGAGGCTAGGGTGAGAACCTTTAGGAGACTTGCGAACCTACTCTCGCTCTGCGTTCTGGCCTACGTGTTCACCTCGCAGTACCTACGTACGCAGACCGAGGAATACAAATTCGTGATGAAGGCGATGAAGGATAGCTTCCACAAGGTGGCCACCGGTGTGCAGGCCTTCGTCATCAACCTGCGCGAAATGCTCCGGTGCGAGAGAATCGCCTTCATCAGTGGGCGCCCGAGGAAACCCGAGACAATTGACAAACGGCAGCTCCTCTTCTCTTTTTGACAGGGCGGAGGCCATCGTCAGGGCGCTTGGGACAACTTATCCCAAGCAGCCTGGCATCCGACGGGTTTCGGACGCGGAAAAGCTCCGCGAAAAAGCCCCCCCGGTGAAGAACGCTCCTCGTAACGGTTCTGCGGGGAAAAATTTCGAAAATAAAAAAGTCTTTTGACGCTCCGTGAGGCGGCGCCACGTGACGAGACGCCCTGCATTAGGGCGTCCGATGGCGGTTTGCATCCGGAGGAATGGGGCTGGGGTGGGATAAGCCTGAATCCATAGGCTTATCCCACCCCCCCTCGACGCTAGTGCCTAGAACATGCAGGCTTCCCGGCCTAGCCAGAGGGCGACGAGGTGGCAAAACTACAAGACAAAGGGCTCCAGTTGTTGCAAAATAGTTTTTTTCAAGAAAAAAAAC
>JAFGUJ010000007.1 GCA_016938595.1 Campylobacterales bacterium
GATGTGACAATCAGTCTGGAAGATTTGGTGGCTGACGAAGACGTTATGAAAATCATTCGCCGCAAATTCGGAAAAACGAGCAAACCGCTTGAACACGCTGTCACGGAAGGCAAGCTGGTGCTCTCACTGTTGCGGCAATCCTATGAGTGCACTTTTCCAAAATCCCAGTATCTGGACACGGTAGAAATCTGCGAAGAGGACGCACGGTCGCGGAAGCTTCTGAAAAAAGGGTGCGAGAGGATTGAAGTGACGGACATCGTCACGGAACCTTCGCCGGAATCCAAGCCAAAAACATCCAAAAAAACGGGGTGAGCGGTTTGCATCATCGAGAAAAAGGAACAAATATTGCTGGGGAGATTGGCATGATAAGACGACTGAAAAAACTGTTCCGCATCCGCACCAGGCCAAAAGAGTACCACATCACCAACATTGCGTTCGGATTGATAGAGTAGGAGAAGGCGATGGGAAACGCGTATGATGATTTCCAAGAAGAGGTGATCGATTGCATCGAGGAGATGGGCCCGTGCAGCCGCGAAGAAGCCTCCCGGCTCGCTTCGGAAAAAGTAAGCGACATCCGGTACGGCTGCAAGTACCGCCTCAGCCCGATGATCGTTGCCGGAGCCATTCTGGGGATCAACGACTGCTGTCTTGGAAGCAATAAACCACCGCAATAGCGGATAAATCGACTCCTTTGCAAAACCGCTGTACCGGCGATGTGGAGAGTTCGGCGAATCGAAAATGCAGGGGGGACTAGAACGTCAGCGACGTGCCCCGCGCGTAAAACCACAGCGCTTCAAACGTCACAAACTGCACGACCAGTATGATCCAAAAAAGATGACGGTATTTGCGGCTCTTGTGGCGGAATATCTTTTGGGCGAAAACGGCTCCCGCACTTCCCCCCAGGAGGACAAGGCCCAAGAGGGTCTTTTCGCTGATACGCGGCCGATTCGTACGGGCCAGGAACTTGTCATAGCCGAAGACGGCAAAAGTAACGAGATTCAAAAGGACGAAGAGAAAAACGAGTCCTTTCATAAAGATTCCGAAGTACTTTTTGCTATGTTCATATCCATGGTCCCTGTAAGGTATCCTGCTATTATGCACCAAAACGGCTGATATCTACCCTCGGATAGGGTACAATCAAAAAAAAGATCCAAGGCAAACCAATGACTCCGTTCACCTATCATAACCCCACCCGTATCGAATTTGGCCCCGGAACCGAGAACCGCATCGGCGAATGCTTGAACAAGGATGCCGTTGAGCGGGTACTGCTCGTTTACGGTACCGGATCGATCAAGAAAAACGGCCTTTATGAACGTGTCCTGCAATCCCTTCAAAATGCTCATATTGAATACGTGGAACTGTCCGGGGTGGTGAGTAATCCGGTTCTTTCCAAAGTCTATGAGGGGATCGAGCTCTCAAGAGCCTTCGACGCCCAGGCGATTCTCGCCGTCGGAGGCGGATCGGTCATCGATACGGCCAAAGCGGTCGCCGCCGGTGTCCCCGGTGCGGGCGGAGATGTATGGGAGTTCTTCACCGGAGCCAGAGAGCTGGACAGCGCACTTCCGGTCTACACGATCGTCACCCTCGCTGCTGCTGCCAGCGAGATGAACGGCAACTCGGTTATCACCAATGAAAAAACAAGTCAAAAATATTCGATCGGCTCAAAACTCCTGAATCCCAGACTCTCCATCGTCAATCCTGAACTGATGATGTCGGTCAGCAAAGAGTATCTGGTCTATTCGGCATCCGATATTATCGCCCACGCGATCGAAACCTATTTTACCGCTGCCGATCATCCCCGTTTCCAATCGCGTCTGGTCGAATCGATCGTCAAAAGCGTCATCGAACTGACCGACTGTCTGATCGAGCATCCCGAGGATTATCATGCCCGAGCCGAATTCGCATGGGTATCCTCCCAGGCGCTCAACGGCCTCACCACCTCGGGAACCGGCGGGGGGAATTTCCCGAACCACATGATCGAACACGCCCTCTCGGCACTGTTCAACATCCCGCACGGGGCGGGGCTCTCGATCGTCGTCCCGGCCTGGATGAGCTGGTACAAAGAGAAAAACCTCCCTCAGTTTGAACGCTTCGCCAAAAAGGTATTCGGAAAAACCAGCGCCGAAGAGGGGATCACGATGCTGAAGCGCTGGTACGGCTCGATCGGAACCCCGATTACCCTGGCACAAGCCCATATCCCCAAAGAGAGGATTCCGGAGATCGCGAAGAATGCCTATGAACTTGGAATCGTCTGGGGGATGGGGGAAGAATATTCGGTTCAGGATATCGAAGCCATTTTGGAAAAGGCGTGATGATCCAAGTTATTTAAACCGTTTAACGTATCCGTGGCAATAGGGGAGACTGCCTTTTTTAGAGTAATAGTCCTGATGATACGCTTCGGCGGGATAGAAGGGCTTGGCATCCAGCACTTTTGTCGCTACATCATAGCCGTCTGCGCGGAGCTGCTCTATCAGTTTTTGAACCACTCTGCGTTCGGTGTCATTGCGGACGAAAACCGCCGAGAGGTACTGGTCCCCGATGTCGGGTCCCTGTCCGTCGCGCTGGGTGGGATCGTGGATTTCGAAGAAAGCTTTTGCGAGGGTTTCGTACCCAATAAGCTCAGGGTTGTAGATCACCTCTACCGTCTCCAGATGGCCGGTTTTTTTCTCTATGACATCGCGATAGGTAGGATTCTTCGTATGTCCGCCCATAAAACCTGAACGGACCTCTTTCACCCCTTTGAGGTTTTCCAGATAATACTCCACTCCCCAAAAACATCCTCCCGCAAAATAGGCGGTCGAAAGAGTCGTCCGTTGGTTAGGGATATTTTTATCCAAAGCGGCCGAATACCCCAGAACAACCAAAAATACGGTGATGATGAATGATTTCATGTGTGGTTGTACTTTTTGGGATATTCAAAGGAGACCAGAGTTGCCGTATCCTTGCCGATACGCTGCCAGCTCTTTTCGTTGAGCGAGACGGTGACGACCCCGCAGGTGGGAATGTTGTCGATCGAATATCCGCTGAGGTAGTGCACAAACAGTGTAAGGCC
>JAFGUJ010000215.1 GCA_016938595.1 Campylobacterales bacterium
AGGATATCGGCAAACTGCGCCGCTTCGGACATACGGTAGTCGACGTACGCGTAGAACTTCGTTTTGTTCAGGAACGCTTTACGATAATCTGACCCTTTGTTACGGCGGAATTTGGAGTCAGCCACGATCAGTGCGCAGTCTGGCTGCCACCATGGCTTGTTCACGTTTCCGTGTTTTGATTGGCTGTTGATTTTTCCGTTTTCACCGTCTTTGAGAAGCTCGGAGATAACCGCCATGTACTCTTTTTTGCTCATGCCGTTTTGGGCACGTTTGACGTCTTCGTCGCTGAAATACTTGTCAAACGTTTCAAGACCGTCACCGAATACGAACTCTCCGACGAAACCTGAACCGAAACGGGGGTTGTATTTACCGCTGAATCCGGAGAGTTCTCCCAGACCCGAGAGGGTAAATTCGTTCTCGGTGTTGATCCCGCCGTATGGTCCCATACGACCTGTCAAACCACAGATAGACGAGATGTTCCAAATCGTCATGACACCGTTGAAATATTTGTTGAGCGAGAACCCTGCAGTGATTTCAACCACTTTGGGGATCGCGATATCGCGTGCCAGCTGGCGGACGGTATCAGGGTGTACCCCTGTGATCTCTTTCGTCGCTTCGGGAGCGAATTTCGCCGCCGATTTTTTGAGCATTTCAAATACCGTCGTCACTTCACGTGTGTGACCGTGCATGTCTTTGATTGTCCATGTACCCTCGAGCGCAGGAACGATCCCCTGCTCGTCAAGGCGGAGCGAATGGATGGCAGAACCTTCGGTACCCGGCATCAGGGCGATTTCATTTTTCGCCGTGTTCCAGCAGTAGAACTCTTCCATGTATTTATGGTGGTCTTCATCGTTGCTTGCATGTTCCATATCGGAGCGGCGGATGAATTTCTGTGTTTTCACATCGACCAGGAAAGGAAGGTCGGTAAACGTTTTCATAAACTCAGGCTTGTAGAGTTTTTCGTTCAGGATGACGTTGATAACGCTCATGGCGAGGATATTGTCGGATCCGGCTTTGATCGGAATCCACAGGTCAGACGATTTCGCCGTCGCATTGAACTCAGGAGTAATCGTGATGATTTTTGCTCCGTTGTATTTCCCTTCCCATACGAAGTGGGCATCGGGAATACGGGAAACGGACGGGTTACCACCCCACATGAC
>JAFGUJ010000216.1 GCA_016938595.1 Campylobacterales bacterium
CACCGACTGGGCAAACTCCTCGCCGCTTCCCGCACCCGCTACGTGATGTTCGAAGACGAAGAGCCCTTTGCCAACCTCAACCATCCCCATGAATATCGGGAGGCCTGTTCCCGTTACCTGGAGCAAAACGGCTAAACCGTAGCCGTCTTTGGCTACAATAATCCCATGAGTATGCACATCCTTTTTCCGCTGGTCGTCACCCTTTTCTTTGCCATGGTCCACTATCTGGGCTACACGCGCGTCGTTTGCCGTCTGCATGTCACGACCCCCACGCGGAGGCTTTTCAAATATCTGCTGCTCCTCAACATGGCGGCAATCGTCGGCTATCTCTCCAGCCGTTATTTCCTCAGTCCCCCCTGGCTTCTCTATTTCGCCCTCTCACTCAGCATCGGCGTCGGGTTTCTCCTGTTCATGGGGATCATTGTGTATGAAATCCTCCATCTTCTGCAGCGCCTCGTCCCCTTCGACAAAGAGAAACGGACCTTTTTCAAACGCTTCAGCGATCTGGGTTTCCTGGCGGTAGGGAGCGGTTATGTCGGAGCGGGAGTCCTCGAAGGGTCCAAAGATCCCGTGGTCACGTACGTTGAAGTGGCGCAGAACCGCTTCGGCGGCAAAGCCTACACGATCGTCCAGATCAGCGACATGCACATCGGCGGCCTCATCGACCGGGAGTTCGTCGCCAAAAGCGTCGCGGCAATCAATCGGCTGGATCCCGACCTCATCGCCATCACGGGGGATCTATCCGATGCCCACATCGAAACGCTGAAAGAGGCCATAGACGAACTGCGTCATCTCAAAAGCCGTTACGGAACCTATTACGTCGTCGGCAACCATGAGTATTTTCACTCCATCGATGCCACCATTTCCCACCTCAAAACACTCGGCATCCATGTCCTCGAAAACCGCTCCGTCCCCGTTAACGGCGATTTTTACATTGCCGGTGTATACGATCTCTTCGGGTACCGCGCCGGCATCTACGAGCCGGACATTGCGCAGGCGATGGGTGAGATTCCCCGGGACACCCCCACCCTGCTGCTGGCCCACCAGCCCAAATACATCGACTATCTCGGAGGGTTCGAGCCCTCCCTGATGCTGTGCGGCCACACCCACGGCGGACAGATTTGGCCGTTCGGGCACCTCGTCTCCCTGGCTCAGCCCTACGTCCGTGGGCTCCACAGCCTCGGACCCAACCGCCACATCTACGTCAACAGCGGGATCGGTTTCTGGGGGCCTCCGATGCGGCTGGGGTCAAGTGCCGAAATCACCTGCATCACATGGTCATGAGACCGGATCTGCGGGCTCTTTCTCGCTTTTGCGCACCAGATAGATAAACACCGCAAACACAAGGAGCAAAAATGCCAGTGCGGCGATCAGCGTCGACGCGTAGGGGAGGTCTTTGTAGTTGTGCAGCGCGATTTTGAAAACGACCAGCAGCGCTTCGATCAGCAGCGCAATGATGATCGAGACCGAAAAGTTCAGCAGCGTCTTGGCGTTGAACGCTTCGCTCACATGCTGGGTCCGCGGCAGCACCTCCTGCTCGAAAATCGTTTTCCCCAGATCATACACCGCCAACCCCAGGGTGAGGGCGATGATCGGCTTGAATACGGCATCCATCGAGAGCGGTTCGCTTCCCACCAGATACCCCCCGAACGTATAGAATCCGTACAACACGACAAACACCCCGAAAAACAGCAGCCCCCCGCCGATGACGGCATACGACGTGCGGTTGAGGCGTTTGAACAGGTCGTTCTTTTCGATCAGATCGAACCGTTCCAGCAGCTTCCGCACCCGGAAATCGAGAAACAGATATCCGTCTCCCACCGCATACACGGCCGTTACGCACAGAAATCCCGTGGCGGTCGAGATATAGGGTTCGCTGACGTAATACCCTTTTTGAAGCGCCGTCTCATCCACCAGATAGGCCCGATCGGCCCCGATGTGGTGATGCTCTTCCCGGTCGGCATAGATGTTGGGGGAATTCTGGACAAACCCCTCGTCGCATTTGTAGATCAGTTCCAGACTCGGAAAGGTTTTA
>JAFGUJ010000008.1 GCA_016938595.1 Campylobacterales bacterium
ACATGATCACCTTCGTTGATCGTCTCACCTACTTTTAATTGGCGAACATCCCCTTTTGCATCTCTGACGTAAAACGTACCGTTTTCAAAAGATTTGACTAATCCGATTGCCTGTGCCATGGGATCCCCCTTACGAGATTATGATTTGATTATTTCATTGTAACGCAGAAAAATAACGCTGTCTATTGTACCAGGGTACTAATTTTCGTAGAACAGCTACTGTTTAAAATTAATTTAAATACGTGAATAAATCCGAATGCGGAAGAGAAGAAAATCTTGTGAGGTTATGGCATGGGAAAGGGGGGATGCGGCGAAAAACCGCACCCGGTTGAAAATGATTTAGAGAACGTTCAGTTCCGTTTCGACATGGACGACAACCGTCGGATCGCCAACACTGGTATACTGGTTGAATTGGTAAACCGTTCCATTAATTTCATAGGTAACATCGCTACCTGTCTGTGTCCACGCAACGTTATTAGCGAAATCGAACTGATCTCCGGCATCCCCGATGATATAGATATCGTTCGCACTGTTGGTGATCTCGATGATATCCGCCGCCGTGACATTCTCCAGCGTCGAACCGGCCGAATCGCTCAGATCGATCACCTCGATATTGGAGACATTGTCAAGACTGCTGAAATCAAGAGCCGAAGCACCCGCTACGATCAGCGTATCAATCCCCTCACCGCCGTCGATGACATCATCACTGCTGTCGAATACCAGAGTGTCGTTACCGCCCCCTCCGTAGAGGGAATCGGTTCCGCTGCTTCCGACAAGAACATCAGACAATTCGCTTCCCATCAGCACACTGTCCCCTTCGAACGTCACCGTAAATGGTACTGTTGAGACCACGTCGCCATCCGCATCCGTTACGGTCGCTGCAAAATCGAGTGTAGGGACATCGCTTTCATAAAAGACGGTGACATCTTCCGGAAGAATGCGATACGAACTGTCTTCATCAGCCGTCAACTGCAACGTGTCGAATTTGCCATCAACCAACTTGTAATAATCAATCTCTGCCTGTTGCACAGGAGTCAACGTATTATATGCCGCCTCTGTCCCGATAAAAACAACCTGATCCGCAGCATCGGAAGCACCCGTATCTGCTCCATCATATGCACCGTCATAAACAGTCCCACCCGTAGAGGTGTATGCTTTCCACACCAAAGAATCACTTGTATCCAGCTGATCGGCTGTAAACATGTACCCCATGATCGGCTGACTGAAGGAAAGCTGGAGCATTTGACCGGCACCGTCCGTACTAGTGTTATCGATGTGGTCACTGCTGACACCGATTCCCTGGCCGCTGATCTGGACGGGTACTTCCTCGCTTGGCAATTCGATCGAACTGTCTTCATCAAGATCCTGATACCCTTCAAACGTCACGGTAATCGTACCGTTTTCACTTACGGCAGTCGCAGGTGTGCCCGTTTCCGAATAATGGCCGCTCATTTTGTCAAATGAAATACTCTCTGATGCAACTGAGAGAGTAGTGTATTTGTCGATGACGTCATAGATAGTTGTCGTATACGATACCGAACCATCTTCAGCGACAATCGGGGTCACTGAAAAGACTACATCATCAGTCACGTTATACTCACCACCCGCTTCGGTCACAACCACCGCGTTCAGGCCTCCACTCCCATCCGAAATATAGGCAAGCTTCTCCCCATCTGATGTGACATAATTGCCATTGCTGGAGGTGACAAAGTTTATCCCCCCTTCGGTGGGTGTCGGATCAGTGATAACGACCGTCGCTCCCGAAAGATCGGCCCCGACTTTTACCCCAAGGCTTGCTGTGGCGATGATATCTGCTTCTGCATCGCTGTCCCCTACGTTGGCGATCACGCTATTTTGGAGATAATCGGCTGTGAAAATCGGATAATCATCGACGATCCCCACCGTGACCTCTTTGGACGCCGAATCACCGAAGCCGTCAGAGACGGTCACCGTAAATGTTTCGTTATACAGCGTACCGGTTGCCTCTGTGACACTGTCATTATCGACTGTCACATCAAGGACATAATCATACGTGAATGTACCGTTATTGTATCCAGTAAGGGTTACAGTGCCATACCCTGTATCGATACTTTCCCCCACAATATCAGCGAGGGTTTCGATTCCGCCTTCCCCAATCGTAAAAGTAGTGCCGGCTATCGTGACCGATTTGATATCGTCCAGACCGTCCGGATCGGTGATCGTAAACGATCCTGACGTTTTTTCACCAAGGCCGGCTGCCGCCGTACCTGCAGGGTTCAGACCTGTTTCTGTGACATTGAGATTGGCTGTACTCAGCGACAACCCTTCGTTGTCGTTAGCCGGGATGATGGTAATGCTCAATGTCGAATCAACCGTATCAATACCGTCAGAAACGGTATAGGTCGTCACAGGGACAGGACCGTCATAATTAGCCAACGGAGTGAATGTAAAATCACCATCCGCTTCGACCAGCAACGATCCAATCTCAGGAATATTCACGGTAGTTCCTGCTGCATACGTTGTTCCATTGACCACGAACTGCGTCACGCTATGGGTTGCGTCCGGATCCAGGTCCGTCACATTATCAAGAAGGTTACCTGATACCGAACCATCTTCGGGAACTGTGACCGATTCGCTGGCATCTGCCAACTCGTTAATCGGTGTCACATCGATCGTGACCGTCGTCGTACTCGTATCGCCATCGACATCGGTAATCGTATAGGTAAAACTGTCCGGACCGTTATACCCTTCGTTCGGTGTATAGGTATAGGTTCCGTCGGGATTGATTACAACTGTCCCGTTTTGGGCACCTTCGGTTAATGTCCATACGTTTCCGCCATCTGCTGATGGAGTATCGTTCCCGGCCAAATTTCCTGTAACGGGGGTATCTTCAGACGTTGTAAACGCATCGGCGAGGGCGAGAGGAAGATTGTCCTCTTCCAACAATATCATAGGTTCTTCCGATACCGTTGTTTCGACTCTCGTCGGTGCCGTCGTGCGCAGATCGGTTTCGACATTGGTAACCAATCCGGTGCGGGCATCGAACGAATCGGCAATCCGTGTGCCGTCGGCGGCCTCTTCACCGGCTGCAGTCTCATCGCCCGCCTCTGTCGCATCGGCGGCCACCACTTTTTCGGCCATTGCCGCTTCCGCCGCCGCAGTCAGATCCAACCCCTCTTTCAGGGAATTGACATGGACCACAGCATCGTGCTGGCTGAAAATGCCGGCCATCAGCGAACTGTCAAACTGCAATGCCCCGTCTCCGGCCAGGACAATATCTCCGGCACCGCTTAGCAGTACGTCTATCACGATTTTCGCATCCGCTCCGTTGGCATAGGCACCGTAGACATGATCGCCTTGGTTGATCGTTTCGCCCAGTTTCAACTGGCGAACATTTCCTTTTGTATCTCTGACGTAGAACGTACCGTTTTCAAAAGATTTGACCATTCCGATTGCTTGTGCCATGGGATCCCCCTCTGAGATATTATTGATATTTTTAATTGTAGCGCAGAAAAAAAATAAATACTATTGTACTACGGTACTAATTTTGAAAAACAGTAAATGTTGTTATCTATTCTATTGATTTTGGAATTTCAGGTGTGAAGAAGGAGGGAGAGGGCCAGCCGGTCTTTAACGTTTAGTTTCTGGTAAATCGAGGTGGCGTGGGCTTTGACCGTGCGTACGGTGATATCGAGCGCATCAGCGATTTGCTGATGGGTCGATCCGTTCCCCAGCATCAGCGCCACCTCCTGCTCCCGTTTGCTGAGTCCCTCCAGGAGGGCTGAAGATTTTTCCTCCGCACTGGCGGTTTCACGTATCTGTGTAATCATCAGCGTGATAAAATCCGGGTGGAGCCAAACTTTGCCTTCTTCCAGCGCCTGATAGGCCGAATTCAGATGGGAGACGTGCATCATGGCATTGCCATACCCCATCGCCCCAAGCTGCAACAGCCTCTGCGCTTCGGAAAAGCTGGGAATCATGGAGAGAACCATCACACGGTGTTCGAACAGCTTTTTGAGAAGCGTATCCTCGGCATCGGCTATGACCCGGTCCAATACCATGATGATCGAGGGGTGTTGTATCTGTTCAGACAGTTCCGAGCAAGAGGCCGGATGGAACTCTGCCAACGCAGCGGCCCATCGGTCCCGGACTGCAATGTTGTCTGAAATAAGATACAGCTTCATCTAACGCTCCGTAAAGGTGTATTGCTTCGCCTTGAGTATCGGTTTGAGAATGTATTCGAGAATCGTCTTTTTCCCGGTCACGATGTCAACGTTGACCATCATTCCCGGGATGATTTTGAGCGGTTTTTCCTCGCTTCCAAGGTATTTTTTGTCCGTCTGGATTTTCACGATATAGTAGACGTTGTCGTTTTTGTCAACAACACTGTCGGGGCTGATCGTGACGACCTTGCCGTCCAGTGAGCCATAGATCGAAAAATCGTATGCCGTGACCTTGACCACCGCTTTTTGCCCCGGATAGATAAAAGCAATATCGGAAGGTTTGATCTTCGCTTCAATCAGCAGCCCCCCCTCTGTCGGAACGATCTCGACGAGGTTGTCTCCGGGTTTGATGACCCCTCCGATCGTATTGACATAGAGTTTTTGAACAATTCCGTTGATGGGTGAGCGTATCTCCGTCCGGGTCACCTGGTCGGCGAGCGCCGAACTCTCGACGTCGACCCGGCTGTACTCGGTTTCCGCCTGATTAAGGTCCTGCTGTGCTTTCATCCGAAATTCCGATCGGGTTTCACGAATCTTATTGCTGATCTGACTCATAGCTGCGTTGATCCGGGGGATCGAGGCTTGCAGTGCATTGTACTGCTCGGTAATGTTGCTAAGTTCCCTCTGGAGTTTCAGAAATTCGATCTTCGGTTTAATCCCCTGAGCCACCATCGGCTCGGAAATGGCCACTTCCTCCCTGATCAGTGCCAGTGCCCTCTTCTGCTCCGAAATCCGTCCCTGAACTTCGAGTTTTTCATTCTGTTTCTGGGTATACTGATCATTGAGCCCCTGGATCTGTGAACGGAGGCGATCCTGATTGGAGTTGTAAAGACTCCGTTCTTCCATGATCTGTCGGGGGATTTTGGCCATATCCTCCGGCGTCGGAGAAAAAGAGCCTCCGGTCGCTTCAGCACGAAGACGGACGATTCGCGCACGCAGTTCCGCCCACTTGTACTGGGAACTCTCATAGTTGGCGGCCGATTTGACATTGTCGACTTTGAGCAGAATATCATCCGCTTGTACCCGCTGCCCCTCTTTGACCATGATCTCGCTGAGCATTCCCCCCTCGAGATGCTGAATCATCTGATTTTCACCACCGGGGATCACTTTGCCGCCTCCGCGTACCAGCTCATCGATCGGGGCAAAAGCCGCCCATAACAACAAGGCTAAAATCGTAACAAGCCAGAAAATGAGAACAAAACGGAGCTTACGGGGAGAATCTTCCAGTACCGCCGTGGAGAGGCTGCGCATGAACTGGTAGTCTTTATCCTCAAATGTGAACTGTTTGTCGCGGTTCATACGGCACCTCCGGAGAGCTTGGCGATCACTTCGTTTTTCGGACCGTCGAGATAGACTCTCCCCTCATTCATCACGATGATCCGGTCCACCAGTGACAACGTCGAGTTTTTCTGCGTGATGAAGATTGCGGTTTTGTCTTCAATGTACGCTTTGAGATTGGCGATTAGACGGTTTTCGCTCACCTGATCCATCGAATGGGTAGGTTCATCCATGATGACAAGCGGCGATTCGAACAGCAATGCCCGTGCGATACCGATCGTCTGGCGCTGGCCGCCGGAGAGTCCCATCCCTCTCTCGCCGATCGGCATCTCATACCCCTGCGGATGCTTACGGATAAACTCGTCGGCACCAGAAATCATCGAGGCACGCAGCATCTGTTCATCGCTGACATGGCTGGAGCGATAGGTAATGTTGTCCTTGGCATTGCCTTTGAACAAGGCAATGTCCTGCGCGACGTAGGAGATGTTTTTGCGCAAATCGGCCGGATCGATCTGCTGGATATCGATTCCGTCAATCAGAATACTCCCCTGCTGTGGCTCATAGAGGTGGAGCAAAAGCTTGGCAACCGTACTTTTCCCCGATCCCATTCTCCCGACGATGGCCACTTTTTCTCCCGGTTTGATCGTAAAAGAGACATGGTTGAGTGCATTGTGTTCCGAATCATCGTACGCAAAGCTGACATCGTTAAAAACGATCTCCCCCTTGAGCTGCGGGCGAGTAATGAACTTTTTGCCGTGAGGACGCTCCATCGGCTGAGCGATGATGGCGTTGAGGATGTCATAGGCCGTTTTCGCATCGGAATAGTTGGCAATCAGCGCCGCCACCTGCCCCATGGGGGCAACGGCGCGCGACGAGATGATGACGATCGCGATCAGCCCCCCCATCGTCAATTCATGCTCACCGATCAGGTAGACTCCTACGATAATAGAGAGGATGGTGCTTAGCTGGATCAAAAAACCGGTCACTGTTCCGATGGAGGCGGAGATCATCCGGGACTTCAGGCTCTTTTGGGCGATCTCGCCCGTCGCTTCTTCCCAGGACCACTGTACCTGTCCCGTCGTTCCGAGGGTTTTGAGGGTTTCGATATTCTGAAGCGCCTCGACCAGAATAGAACTTTTCGCCGCGGCTGCTTTGTGCGTCTGCTCGATGCTGTCGCGGAGCGGAACACGGACGATCAGCGCGTAGACAAGGATCAGCAGCATCATCGAAATCGGGACCAGAACGATCCACCCTCCGATGTATCCGATCACCAGCAAAAACAAAATCGCAAACGGAAAATCGACAACGGCCGTCAGGGTGGCGTTGGTCAGAAACATCCGGATCGCATCGAAATCTTTGAGGTTGCTCGCGAACGATCCGACCGATTTGGGGTGGGAAGCCATTTTGAGATCGAGCACTTTTTCGAAAATAATGGAGGACATGATGATGTCGCTTTTTTTACCCGCATTTTCGAGCAATATTGCCCTGGTGAATTTAAGAAACGTGTCCAGAATGTAAACGATAAACACCCCTATCGCAAACACCCACAAGGTTTCTATGGCATTGTTGGGGATGACGCGGTCATACACGCTCATCGTAAAGAGGGGGCTGGCCAGAACAAAAAGATTGACCAGAACCGTCGCGTAGATGACGTCGCGATAGATATTTTTGGAGAGTTTGAGGGTATCCCAGAACCAGTGTTTTTGCTGGACATTGAGGGTCAACGAATCGTTTTCATTGTAGACAAACGGTTTTTTGATCAAAAAGGCAAAACCGGCATAATCCTCTTCGAGCGTTTCAAAACGGACCGTCTCTTCCACCGCCTCTTCAGCCGGCAGAATCACCTTGCAGGTTTTCCGGTCCGGCGAAAAGGAATCGAGAATGCACGCCTGCGAATTTTTCAACAGCAGAATCATCGGCAGCTGCAACGGCGATATGTCCGATAGTTTACGCGATACAAGGGTACTTTTCAAACCTGCCCGGCTTGCCGCGCGTGAAAAAAGAGATTTGGAGGATTTGAGACTGTAAAGGTGGGTGCCGTCGCTGCGCGGATCGATCGGCAATCCAGCGATCAGCGCATCGGCAGTGTAGGGCTTATGGTAGAGCTTGGTGAACAAGACCAAACATTGCAGAAGCGGATCCAAGCCAAATGCCACCCCTTCGGGATCCGCCAATTTTTTGTTTACTTCCTCACCCATTTAGATCAACCCTTATTCGAAAAAATTTGACGGCATTATAGCTTATTCGTCTTCGCTGTCCCGTTTGTAAGGATCATTTTGACGATCGGCGAAAATCAGGTTATCCACCCGTTCATCGCTGTCTCGGCGATTATCCAGAACGTCCAGACCGACTTTTTGGGTATATGGCTCAACTTTGGATCCGAGAACATGCTGCACCATCGATCCCATTGAATCGAGGATCCGGTAGTGGGCAAACAGCAGGTCATGCTCGGCGCGAACGATCTGTGTCTCTGCCGCGATATAGTCGTTTTGCGCGACCAGCAGATCAAGCAAGGTACGGCGTCCCAGATCGTATTCTTTCTGGAAGAGTTCGAGCGTTTTTTGGGAGGTTGCCTCATACCGCTTCAGATGTTCAAGCTGCTGCGATACATGCGTTTTGGCCGACCAGGAAAGTTCCCCCTGCTCGTCCAGACGGCGGACGGTTTCGCGTTTATTCTGGGCTTCCTGAGCGATCTGGCTCAAATTTTTCTGAATCTGGGACTCATCCGCGCCGCCGCGGTAGAGGTTGTAAGAGAGGGCCAGTCCGATGCTGCTGCGCTCATCGTAATCCTCGATCCCTCCGATGTCGTTTGCCCACACCTGACGGGCATAGGCATCGATTTTCGGATAGTAGTTTTTGTAGGCGGCATCTTTTTTCGCCTTGGCCGCTTTGATGTTGTAATCACGTACCAGAACCGAAGGGTTGTGGACACGGGCGTATTCTTTCATCTCTTCGAGCGTTGCGGGAATGTTACCCTCAAACGCGTCATCGATGATATCGTCGGCACTCACCGGGCGTCCGAGCACCCGTTCGAGGTTGTAGAGGGTATCGGCAAGGTTATTCTGTGCCACAACAAGATTGGATTTTGCCAGCGAGAGAGAAGTATCGGCTTTTTCGGCTTCCGAACGGGTCGTCATCCCCGCTCCATAGAGTTTATTGACTTTGCCGTAAATCTCTTCATTGAACTTGACGTTCGCTTCGGCGATACAGAGGAGGTCTTTCGCTTCCATCACATTGATGTAGGCGTTGACGAAATTATAGGCAGCGTCGTTCGCATTTTCAATATAGTGGTTCGCCGCCGCCAATATGCGGGCTTTGTTGTAATCGGACTCATAAACGGTACCGAAACCGTTGAACAGGTTCTGGGTCAGCTG
>JAFGUJ010000049.1 GCA_016938595.1 Campylobacterales bacterium
AGTTCGCGGATCGACCCCTCTGTGGGGAGCGAGAGGGTACGGAGTGTTTCGTAGGCGCGCTGCAGCTGTTCCGAAGCGGCGGCCAAAGCGTTGTTGGCGGCAATGAGATCGCGCTCGGCTTCGTCAAGACTTTTTTTCTTGAGTTTGACCAAAGGCTCGTAACGCGATTTTCCCATCACAGCTCCTTGTGGCGGCTACAGGGTAATCGTATCGTTCCGGTCCGGAGAAGTGGAAACCATACCGATCTTTGTCCCCGTGTACTCTTCGAGCGCTTTGAGATATTCCTGAGCCTCTTTGGGCAACGCGTCGAATTCGCGGATCCCGACCGTGCTTTTCCAGCCCGGGAAAGTTTTGTAAACCGGTTTGACGTTTTCAAGATCCAGCGGCATGTAATCGATCATTTCTCCGTTGACATCGTATCCGATACACACCTGAATTTCGTCAAATCCGTCAAGGACATCGAGTTTCATGATCGAGAGCTCATCGCACCCGTTCAAACGGCTGGCATAGCGGCACGCTACGGCGTCAAACCATCCGCACCGGCGCGGGCGACCCGTCGTCGTACCGAATTCATGCCCCTGTTGGCGGAGGCGTTCGCCGATTTCGCCGTGATCTTCCGTCGGGAAGGGGCCGTTTCCGACACGGGTACAATAGGCTTTGACGATCCCCGTCACCTTGCCAAGGTCCTTGGGATTGACTCCCAGACCCGTGCAGGCTCCTGCCGAGATTGTCGACGAGCTGGTCACATACGGATAGGTACCGTGGTCGATGTCGAGCATCGTCCCTTGCGCCCCTTCCAGAAGAATCTTTTTCCCCTCATCCATCATTTTCCACGCCATCTGGGTCGTGTTGGCCAGAAAGGGGACCAGTTTTTCGGCGTAGCCGTTCAGTTCCGCCACCAGTTCTTCGCGTTCGGGGAGTGCAATATCCAGCGCTTCGAAAATCGCTTTGTTCTGGACAAAATACTCCATAACACGGTTGCTGAGCGCTTCGACATTGCGCAATTCACCCAGACGGAAACCGGCTCGGGCAATTTTTTCGCTGTAGGCCGGCCCGATGCCGCGTCCCGTCGTACCGATCGCCTTTTCGCCGCGAAGCTTCTCTTTCGCCTGATCGATCAGGGTGTGAAACGTCAAAATCATGTGGGCCGATTCGCTCACAAACAAGCGCCCCAGCAGATTGTCGAACTGTTTCATCTCTTTGATCAGGGCTTCAGGCGATACCACGACGCCGTTACCGATGATATTGACCGCTTTTGGGTTCAAAATACCCGAAGGGATCAAATGCAGCGCGTGGGTTTTGCCGTCAACGACGATCGTATGCCCCGCATTGTGTCCTCCCTGATAACGAGCGACAACATCGTACTGCTGTGCCAGCAAATCGACGATTTTCCCTTTTCCTTCGTCACCCCATTGGATACCGACAATCAAATCTGCTTTCATAAATGGTCCTGTTTTATTGATGTAATTTATCGACTAATGCGTCGGTGTAAACGGCGAATCCGACCGAAACGGTCTCTTCGTTTTTATAACGCCCGCCCATGGCGTATGTCTCGTTTTTCTCGATAACACGGAAAAAAAGCTCATCGTAATAGAGCATTTTCGCGTAATAGAGCGGAGCAATGACGGTGTTGGGATAGTCCAGATCCGCGCACAGCTCCCTGATTTTGACCAGCTCGGCTTTGATCGCCTCGGGGACGATGGGAACAAGAGCGTCGATCTCATCGGCATGCTGCAGGTAGACCAGACGGGTCAGCCAATCGATCTTGAGGGAGAGGAATTTTTCGATGTTCACATGACGGAAATCATCCAGCTCAAGTTCCAGCATCTCGGAGAGGATGCGGGGAATGTTGATGTTGGAAATTTGCAGCAGCGGAGCAATCTTCAGGGCGTTCAATATCCGTACCGCTTCCTGCAAAGCGACCGCCAGGTTGCGCTCATCGATGATTTCTGCCCCAATCTGGTATTGCTCATCGGCGGGGTAACGGTAGACCGGCTGGATGTAGAACCATTTTTTGTGTTCGGTGTTGCCGCCGAGCCGTTTGTTGACGATCCGGACGACGTCGATCGTCGAATCGGCACGCAGGCTGATCGGGTGGTTCTCGCTGTCATTGATCCGGATCAGTTCACGCTGATCGCAGATGCTCTGATGCTGATGGTACGAAAACAGCGGCGTCAGAATCTCTTCAAATCCGGCTTCGGAAAGGAGCGTACTGGCGACCGTTTCGATGCGGCGTTTCGTTTTCGCGCTTGCGCCGAAGTAGAGCTTCGATCCTTCAGGAATTTCGTGTTCAAATACCATTGTGATTAGAGCCCGAAGTAGACGGTATTGAATACGCGGTTCGCTGTACCGTCATACGCTCTGCGTCCCATTTTCGCCAATGCCACTTCAACACCGTTAACGACCCATGCCGCCTCGTAGGGGGCGATAAGCCCCATGTGGTTGATGCGGAAAATCAGCTCTTTGATGTGATCCTGTCCCCCCGCAACATTGACGTCCAGCTCCTTTTTGAGAAGGGACCGGATCGTTTTGGCTTCGGGGTCATCCACGGTCGTCATCGAATCGGCCGGGCGATCAGGGTAGATGTGCAGTCCGATGGCGACCATCGCTTCGCGGGTCGCTTTCGCACGGCGCGCCGTATCGGCATAAAGCTTCTCCAGCCCCCCTTCGGCTTTGATCCGGTTCAGAACGCTCTCCAACCCGATGATCAGGGTTGTCGCTGCCGTCCATGCAGTAGTATTTTTTCGCTGGTTTTTGATCTCGGTCGCGAGGTTGAAATAATACCCTTTACCGCTGCCGATTTTCTCGATTGCCGCGTTGGAGAGCCCCATAATCGCCAGCCCCGGAGGGAGCATCAGCGCTTTCTGGCTTCCCGAGATCAGACAGTCAATATGGCTTACGTCGATTTTCTCGACGCCGACCGCCGTAATCCCGTCGGCGATGACCATAATGGAGGGGTTGTGGGCCTTGACGGCTGCGGCGATCTCCTCAACGCTGTGGCGCAGGCCGCCCGCACTTTCGCAGATCTGGATCGCAATTGCATCGACATCAGGATTTGCGGCCAGTGCCGCTTTCACTTCCTCGACGGTTGCCGGCGTGTTCCACTCATGCTTGATTTCGACGTTGGCGATACCATAGGCGGCAGCAATTTTACCGAAACGCTCGCCGAATTTTCCCGAATTGATCGAGAGGAGCTTGGAACGGGTCAGATTGGTTACCGCCCCTTCCATCGCACCGGTACCCGATGATGCGAGCATCAGCACTTCATCCATCCCGAGCAGTTCGAACAACAACGCACGGGTTCGCTCGAAAATCGCTTCGAACTCAGGGGTACGATGGTGAAGCGTTTCGCCCGCCATGGCAATACGTACCGATTCGGGTACTGGGGTAGGACCGGGGGTAAAAAGTAACATGAAATCTATCCTTAATCGGAGTGCAAAATAGCGGTATTATAGCCAACAGGAAGTTAGGGAAGGTTTAAGGGGGGAAAGAAGGGGGAAAGTTTTTTGCGCTTTCTTTAGGAAAAAAGCCCTGCCATCTTCTTGAAAAACGATTTGAACCCCGCACTTTCGGCCACGATCGTATTCATGTATTCATCATACGTCATCCGTTTTGAGTCCAAAAAACCTGCCAGATATTTTTCCGAGGCTTCCATGCCGCTGACTTTTTCAATCTCCAGCATCTCGGCGTAGAGTTTTGATATGACATCGACGACATGGGAAGGCGCTCCCTGACGATAGGCCACAAACCCGCTCACACGGTTCTCAAAAGGGTGTTTCCGGATATCAAATTTAGTCGTCACCCAGTAATAGTCTCCATTTTTGGCCAGATTTTTGACAACGGCGTAAATATCCTGTCCGTTTTTCAGCCGCTCCCACATCAGCTTGAAAACAGCAGCCGGCATATCGGGATGACGTACAATGTTGTGCGGTTTGTTGACCAGCTCGCTCAGAGCATATCCGGAGATTTCGCTGAAGTCATGGTTCGCATACTCGATGATCCCTTTCGTATCGGTACGGCTGACGATCATCTGCTGATCGCCGATCTTGATTTCCTTTCCGTTTGGTACACTGTTCATGGATAGCACCTTTTAATTGTATTGTCTCCGAAGCAATGCATACAACATTCCTCACCTTAATTGCACAATTTATCTGGCTTTTTGACTATTCGTTTTTTTAATGTTTACTTGAGCAATATGATATAGATTAGCGCCTTAAATATTATTTAATCCGTCTATCAATCCCGAGCCTTGTTTGAGAAGGGGGTATGCTACAATTGCAGCGATAAATTTCCTTATAAAGAGTACCTGTGACACTCATCGATTCGATTGTACTTGGGGTCGTGGAGGGATTGACCGAATTTTTGCCCGTCTCTTCCACCGCACATCTTGTTCTTGTTTCCTCTCTTCTCAAACTTGAAGAGAGCAATTTCCTCAATGCGTTCAATATCATTATCCAGATCGCTCCGATTTTTTCGGTTTTGCTGATCTATTTCGAACGCCTGTTCCAGACATGGACGCTGTGGTTCAAACTGATCCTCGCTTTCATCCCGACCGGAATCGTCGGACTGCTGTTTTATGATACGATCGAATCGCTCTTCAACCCCGCTTTTGCTGTCATTCTGATGATCGCAACGGGAATTGCCTTTATCGTGATAGAGCGGTTTTATAAAGAGAAAGAACACCATGTGGATGATCTGGATGCCGTCACCTACGCCCAGGCGCTGTGGGTCGGCGTATCCCAGGTTTTTGCCCTTGTGCCGGGTATTTCGCGTTCGGGGAGCACGATTTTGGGGGGGATGCTGGCAGGTTTGAAACGTGATGTCGCGATGGGATTTTCGTTTTTGCTCGCCATTCCGACCATGGCGGCCGCTTCGGGATACACCCTCTACAAAGAATACGCCGCCCTGGACGGCAGCAATGCCCTGCTGCTGGGCATCGGGTTTTTTGTCTCCTTTGCCGTCGGCTATCTCGCGATCAAGGGATTTCTGGCGATCGTGTCGCGCTACAGTTTCGTCCCGTTCGGCTGGTATCTGATCGCTACAGGATTAGTGTTCGGTATTTTTGGGATCGAGGCGTAGCACCTTGATCTGATCGATCAGAATCTTCGCCAGTGCAAGGGCTTTTGAGCGGTGGGAGAGCCCTTTTTTCACGTCATCCCCCAGTTCGCCCAACGTCTGTTCAAACCCTTCGGGGACAAAAATCGGATCGTATCCGAAACCGTTTTCCCCCCGCGGCGACGTAATGGCCGTTCCGTACATCCAGCCGTGGACGCATCGTTCCCCTTCTCGGGAAACGACGGCGATCGCGGCCGTATAATAGGCTTTTGATGACTCGACCCTTTTTGCTTTCAGCCCCTCTACGACTTTGTTGAGATTGTCCTTGTCGGTAGCGTCCGCGCCGCCGTAACGGGCACTGTAAATCCCCGGTTCTCCCCCCAGCGCATCGACGCTGATACCGCTGTCATCGGCGATCACCACCGCGTTCTCATCCCCCAGCGCCGCATACACCGCGCGGGCTTTGATGAGGGCGTTTTCCTGAAACGTCGAACCGTCTTCGACGATCTCGAACCCTTCGATCAAATCGGTATAGGGGTGTACCTGACGGTCGTGCAGCAGTTCGACGATTTCGCGCACTTTGCCTTTGTTGGAGGTGGCCAAAACGACGTTCATTATGTTTCCTTATGTCAGACTTAGCAATATCGGGTTCCGCCTGCGCTTCATCCGTAAATGTATTATAATGACGGAAATTTTAGCTTATCCAAGGTCATAACGTGTTTAAAACGGTTTTCCCTCTCTCGGCGATTCTTTCGCTGCGCTTTTTCGGTCTTTTCCTTGTTCTTCCCGTCCTCTCAGCCTATGCCCTCGATCTGGAAGGGGCCACCCCGTTTCTCGTCGGTGTCATTGTCGGCGGATATGCCCTGACACAGGCTATTTTCCAGGTCCCCTTCGGAACAATGAGTGACCGTCTGGGCCGCAAACCGACGCTGCTGCTGGGTCTGGTCATTTTTCTGATCGGTTCGATCATCTGTGCGCTGAGCACCGACATCTACATGCTGATGATGGGGCGTTTTTTGCAGGGGGCCGGAGCGATCGGTGCCGTGATCCCCGCGATGATCAGCGATCTGGTCAACGAAGAGAAGCGCGGCAAAGCGATGGCGCTGATGGGGGGGAGCATCGCGATCAGCTTTGCGGCGGCCATGGCGATCGGACCGGTCATCGGCGGCTTCTTCGGGCTGGCTTCGCTGTTCTGGATTACCGCCGTACTGGCGATCCTCTCGATGGTCATTTTGTTCACGAACGTCCCGACCCCTCCGCGTATCCGCCATATCTACCACTCCACCACGACGACGGCCGACATCCTCAAAGACCGCAACCTCCTTGCCATGATCATCACCAATGCGATGCAAAAAGGGCTGATGACCGTCGCTTTCGTGCTGATTCCGGTCCTTTTGATCCAGCCCGAATACGGCTTTGGGTGGGACAAAAAAGAGCTGTGGCAGGCGTATGTGCCGGCGATGGTCCTGGGGCTGCTGGCCATGGGGCCTGCAGCGGTATTCGGTGAAAAATTCAACAAACCCCGCGAAATCTTTTTGCTCTCGATCGTCCTTTTCATCGTTTCGTTCACCCTGATGGGCTTCGCGTCCGAGGGGTGGCAGTTTGTATTGGGGGTCGTCAGTTTCTTCGTCGCGTTCAATATGATGGAGCCGCTGGTTCAGTCGATGATCTCCAAATACGCCCGCGTCCACCAGAAGGGGGCGGCGCTCGGGATTGCCAACGGTTACGCCTATCTGATGACGTTCATCGGCGGAGCAGCGGCCGGGATCGCTTTGCAATATGCCGGACGCGAAACCCTGGCAATCGTCCTGATCGTCATCACGACGCTCTGGCTGCTGTGGACGTTCAAGATGACCAATCCCCACCGCTATGCCCATCTCTATCTCCCCCTCGAACACGTCGATCAGGAGAAGCTCAACGCGCTGGAGCACGAGCACATCGCCGAATGGTATATCAATGAAACGGAAAATGTCGTGGCGGTGAAGTATCGTAAAGATATGGTGGAAGAAGAAGAAATCAGAGCGAAGATCATCCACTAAGAGCTTCCCGCACCCGCGGGATGCCAAGAAACAAAGGTTACAGCCTGATGACGCGTACCTTGGTGCCGGCGTCGAGCTCGCTGTCCTCTTCGCCGCAGATCATCAACGCGGCATCCCCAAGCAGATTCGTCAAAATCGCCGAGCTCCCCATTTTCTTTCCGTCAAAATCGACCCAGTAGCGCCCCTCTTCGAAGCGCAGATTGCACGCCGTGAACTCGCTCTTGTCCGAGCGTTTGGCGAACGGTACTTTCAACGTCGCTTCGATCGGCTCGAAGGGGTTCTCAATCCCCATCATCCGCGCCATCAGCGGGGCGGCGTAGAGGATAAACGTGACCGTCGAGGAGTAGGCGAATCCGGGGAGGGAGACGATGAACTTTTCTCCCCGCTGCGCCACCATGACGTGCTGCCCCGGCTTGATATTGACCCCTTTGAAGATCACATCCGCACCGAGACGGGGGACGATATCTTTGACAAAATCGTAATCCCCCACGCTCACCCCGCCGGTGGTGACGACGATGTCGCTGGAGCGCAGCGCTTCGTCAAACCGCTCGGTGATCGCTTTTTTGTCATCCCCGACGATCCCCATCTGCACACACTCGCCGCCGAGGGTTTCGACCAACGCCTGAAGGGTGTAGCTGTTGGAGCTGCGGATCTGTCCCGCATGGCGGGCCTCTTCGCCGATGTCGAGAATTTCGCTCCCCGTGGCGACGACCGAAACGCGGGGGCGCTGGGCAACGCTGACCATCACCCGGTTGATCCCCGCCAGCACGCCGATCTGGGCAAATCCGAGCTTTGTGCCGCATGCGATGAGGGTCTCCCCCTCGCGGTAGCTCTCCCCGACGGGTCGGACGGCAAATCCGATCGGAACGGGTTTTTCGATGAGTATCTCCCCCTCCTGAACCCGGACGTTTTCGATCGGGATCAGGGTGTCGGAGCCCTCCGGCATCAACGAGCCCGTGAACGTTTTGATACACATTCCGCTGATCACGCTGCCGATCGTGTCGGCCCCCGCGGGGTTGTCCCCCTCGACAACGAGGGTATCGAAATCGGCCAGATCGGCATG
>JAFGUJ010000001.1 GCA_016938595.1 Campylobacterales bacterium
ACCGTCTCCGTCGCCCTGCTGAGCCGCTATCCGATCAAAAGCGTCCTCAACCACTCCCCAGGGACACACCGCCGCTACCGCGACATCCTGGAGGCCAAAGTCGACATCGACGGTAAAAGCCTGCGGATCTTCGTCAATCACTGGAAATCCAAAAGCGGCCCCGAAAGTATGCGGATCCTGAGTGCCCGCGTCCTCTCCCAGCGGCTCAAAACACTCTCTCCGAACGAGCCGTATGTACTGCTGGGGGATTTCAACTCCCATTACGAAGAGTACCGCACCTTTCTCAAAAGCCGCAAGCACAATGACACCAACGGTATCACGGGAATCAACCATATTCTCCGTACTATCGATGATAGAGGCAACCCCATCACCTATGGCGCTTTGAAACAATGCAGCGGATGCCTCTACAACCTCTGGTACGAGCTTCCCGAGTCCAAACGGTGGAGCCATCAGTACAAACAGCATAAAGAGGGGCTTGACAACATCATCATCTCCCCCTCACTGGCCGACGGGAAAGGGATCGAGTACGTGAAGGGGAGTTTTGCGCGTTTTGATCCCCCCTATCTGTTTCACAAGGGAAAAATATACCGGTGGCAGCAAAACCGCCGCCACCCCAAACGCCATCTGGGCGAGGGGTATTCTGACCACCTTCCCCTCATTGCCGTTTTCACGATGTAATCTAAATCGGCTATAATGGCCGTATGCAACAAAACGAACTGACACGGTATCTGGTCTATCAGCTCTATCACGCCGGATTGATTCTGCGCGAGATGGCCCCTGCGGGGAACAGCGACGATATCCACGAATTTCGTGTAGCGCTGCGGCGGATACGCTCCTTGATCAAACTCTACCTCAAAACTTCCATCGGTTTTCCTGCACAGCTCAAGGCAGCCGTCAAAGCGACCAACCCGCTCCGCGAGCTTGACGTCCTGATCGAATCGCTCGACCCCTCCGAATACCCCAAAACCTATAAACGGCTCAAGCAGATGCGGCATGAGTGTTTTAAAGAGATTTTCCGCCAGGACTTTAAAAAGAAGACCCTGCAGGAACTCCATCACTACTACGATCTTCTGTGCGGTGCCCACATTGAGCTCTCTGCCAATCACCTGATGCAGACCGTCGAACACCGTTACGAGCAGTCCCTATCAACCTATGAAAAAGTGGACGAAAATACAAGCCAAAAAAAACTTCATGCCCTGCGCGTCGAGTTCAAAAACAGCCGATACGGATTTGAGTTTTTACGTGCCTCAGGGCTCAGTGACGAAGCTGGAAAAATAGGGCAGTGCAAAAAATTCCAGAACACCCTGGGGGCGGTACAGGATGCCTACAATCAGATCGAATGGCTCAAAACGTTGTACCGAAAACACCCCTTGCCCGAGACGCTCATACTGTTGGAAAAACGGAAAAAAGAGTTGAAAAAACTCAAAGCCGCCAGTCGACGGGTGCAATCTGGTGCGACTGAAGGTACGCGTTCGTCCGGCTGAACGGTTTGGAACCGAAAAATCCCCGATACGATGAGAGAGGAGAGGGGTGCGCAGAGCGGATGATATGGTGCCTGCTCTCATCGATCAATGCCGCTTTTTTCCCCGCCGGAGCTCCCCAAAGGATGAAAACAATGTGTTCGCGTTCTTCGCTGAGGAGACGGATCACCTGATCGGTAAAACGTTCCCATCCTCGTGCTTTGTGCGAAAGGGGTTCCCCGGAGCGAACGGTCAGGATCGTGTTGAGCAACAGCACCCCCTGCTCCGCCCACGGGCTCAGATCTCCGTTTTTGGGAAACGGGCAGCCGATGTCATCGACAAGCTCTTTGAAAATGTTTTGAAGCGACGGAGGCAGAGGGACCCCCCTCTGGACCGAAAACGACAGGCCGTGCGCCTGATGCGCCCCGTGATAGGGGTCCTGCCCCAGGATC
This sequence comes from Campylobacterales bacterium, assembly GCA_016938595.1. Classification (GTDB taxonomy): domain Bacteria; phylum Campylobacterota; class Campylobacteria; order Campylobacterales; family Sulfurimonadaceae; genus Sulfuricurvum. Next base: position 1,913 of record JAFGUJ010000001.1, read on the forward strand.
ACCGCTTTGACCGATTCAAAAGGGGTGGAATTGAACGCATTGAAAATATGGCTGCCGTCCGGATAAATCGTGTGGTGTTTTTTCTCTTCGAGGAGAAACGTTTTCAGTTCATCCATATAAGGATGGAGAAATTCCGCTTTCAGCGCCTCTTTCCAGCTCTCATGGAGGATTGGATGGACGGGCATGTGACTACTTTAAAAGATCGTCTTCGAAGATCACCATCTCATACACGCTCCGTTTGGCCACGAGCGATTTTTCGGGAGGGACGTTTGAGCTGCTGCGAAGTCTGGAAAGTTCGGCACGCATTTCGGCCATCTCCTGTTCCATCATCTCCATCTTGTCCTTCAAACGCATGACGACATCGACACCGGCGAGATTCACTCCCAGTTCGCGGGTCAGGCGGAGGATCGTTTTGATCTTCTCGATGTCGCGCTGGGAATACAGACGGATCCGCCCGTCCGAGCGCGACGGTGCGATCAGATTTTCCCTCTCGTACTGTCGAAGCGTCTGGGGGTGGATATCGAGGATTTTGGCAACAATGCTGATCATGTATACCGGTTCGTCGTAATGGTGCATGGCCTAGTCTCCTTGCGGAAGGGATTTTTTCATCTGCTCGACAAGTGAAGCGTCGATCTTGTCGACACTTGGGAGGATGATATTGGCTTTGAGATACAGGTCCCCCCTCACGCCGCTTTGACGGTTCATCACCCCCATCTCCTTGAGACGGAAACGCTGGCCGTTTTTGGTGTTTTCAGGCACTTTCAGAGTCACCTCTTTTTCCAGCGTCTGTACGCTCACTTTGCCGCCGAACAAGGCCGCATAAAGGGGGACGTTGAAGGTTTTAACGAGGTTGTCCCCTTCCCGCTCGTATTCGGGATTGGAGGCGACATCGATCCGCAGGTACAGATCCCCGGCCTGCCCCCCGGCACGCTTCCCTTTTCCCCG
>JAFGUJ010000050.1 GCA_016938595.1 Campylobacterales bacterium
GAACTGTAAATAACTAATGGTACGTTGATGTTTACGGAAGATGAAGGGTGATGTAGCCGAAAGGAACGCGGCCGTTCAGGCGATGAAAAAATCTTCTTTGTAGAGCAGATGGGCACTCGTCTGTTTGAAAACAGCCATCTTGCTGAAAACGACTTCAAGATCCAGTCTGTGATTTTTGCTGATTTCCAGACATTTCATGATTTCGTTCATCGTCATTTTGGCACGCTTGGCCAGAATCATGTGCTCGATCGACATATCTCTCAAAGTATTCAGCAGTGTTTCGTGGGTATGCTGAAGCTCGTTTTGAACATTCCACATAGATGCCTCCTGATTTTCTTTACGATTGTGACACCGTCACGTTACCTTTTCATTACGCTGCATATATCATTCTTCCAGCGGACTGAAATCGTCTTTGCCGACGCCGCATTCGGGGCATACCCAGTCCTCCGGAATATCCTCGAACGGAGTCCCCGGAGCGATCCCGTGTTCGGGGTCTCCGACTGCGGGATCGTAGACATATCCGCAGACATCGCATTCGTATTTTTTCATTTTTTCCCCTTTTAACAGTATTTGCCCATTGCCTCGCGAAGAGAGCGCTCATCCGTTCCGGACGCGTACAGCGGCGCATCACTCATGCCGCTCTCTTCTCTGAGAATCACTTCGAGTGTTGGTTTCGGCGCACTTTTGTAGATCACCCCGATCGGAAAGGGATGGTTTTCCAGTGATTTTTCAAACGCCCTGACCTTGTCAGTGGGGTCGTACTCGTCGGGGAGTTCATAGACATTTTCCTTGAACCATTTGAACGTGTTGATTTTGTTGAAGGTGACGCACGGCTGGAAGATATCGATCAGAACGTACCCTTCGTGCATGAGGGCGATTTTGAGCATCTCCTTGCAATGTTCTTTGTTCCCCGAAAACGTCCGGATAACGAGCGAGGCATCGAGCGAAATCGCCGTTGCGATCGGGTTGAAAGGCTCCACATGGACCCCTTCGGTCTGGACAGGGGTTGTAAAGCCTCTCTGGGATGTCGGAGAGGCCTGCCCCTTTGTCAGGCCGTAGACCATGTTGTTGTGGACAATGTTGACGATCCCCGCATTCCGGCGGATGGCCGCCATGAAATGGTTCCCCCCCTCTCCGTACATGTCCCCATCCCCTCCTTCGGCGATCACCTTCAAAGAGGGGTTGGAAACTTTCAGCCCCTGAGCGACGGGAAGAGCGCGGCCGTGAAGGCCGTTGAACATATTGACCTTCATGTATTGCGGTGTTTTGGCGGCCTGTCCAATCCCCGAAACAACGGCGCACCGGAGCGGATCGAGCCCGAGCTCCTCAAGCGCTGCTTTCAGATAGGCCAAGATCGAGAAATTTCCGCACCCTGCGCACCACGAGTTGTCCTCTACGATTCGGTCAAACCGCGTACTCATCGCATCTCCTTTAGCAAGAGGTCGAGTTTTTCGCTCAGCTCATCGACAAAAAACGGCAGGCCGTCGGATTTGAGTATCTGATCGTGTACGGCAAACCCGTGAAGCTTCAGCAGTTTTGCAAACTGCCCAGTGGCGTTGTTTTCGACGACGATGATCCGTCGGGCTTTTCTGAGCGGCGCCAGCTGGGCATCACTGAGGGGGTAGACCCACGAAAAATGGAGCACCCTCACCTTATCGTTCTTGAGCCTTTGTATTGCTTCATTGATAATGTATTTCGTGCTCCCCCATCCGACTACGGCGACATCCCCCTCCCCGGCCGCTTCGGGCGGTATCGCTTCTCGCACGATCGTTTCGCTTTTTTTGAGCCTTTTGCCGTTTTGCTCGTTACGCACCCGCATGCTCTCGGTGATCAGCCCCTCCTCGGTGTGTTCGTCCGAATCGACCAGCACCACCCCCTCGCCGTATCCGGGGAGACTGCGCGGGCTGATGCCGCTATCCGTCACACGATAACGCTTATACTCTGCATCGCTGCGGACAAAACATTGAGCCGGTTTTACCGCATCGAGGGCAAACCGCTCCAGCGTAAACGCACTGTCAGCCAGATACTGGTCTGAGAGAACGATAACCGGGGTCTGATAGCGGTCGGCGAGGTCGAATGCCCTGCGAGACAGTTCGAAACACTCTTTCGGGTCGCCCGGGGCGAGGATGATCCGCGGAAATTCCCCGTGCCCCGCGTGCATCGCCAGCTCCAGATCCCCCTGTTCCGTCCGGGTCGGAAGCCCCGTCGCGGGGCCCGGACGCTGGGCGAGATAGACCACCATCGGCGTCTCACTCATCCCCGCGAGGCTCATCCCCTCCCCCATCAGGGCGAATCCCCCGCCGCTTGTCGTCGTAAGCGCCCGTCCGCCGCCGTACCATGCTCCCAGCCCCATCTGAAACGCCGCGATCTCGTCTTCGGCCTGCTCGACGCAGATGCCGAATCTTCTGCTGTGTTTGGCCAAAAAGGTCAGCACCCCCGTCGAGGGGCTCATCGGATAGCTGCTGATAAAATTGCACCCCCCCGCAATCGCGCCGAACCCTGCCCCCTCCGTACCGCTCAAAAAGAGGTGCGTTTTCGCCCCCGCGCCGGCTGAGCGCTCCAGACAGTAGCGGCAATTGCCGTTCTCCTGCGCCAGGTCGGCGCCGATTCCCAGCGCTTTGAGGTTGATCGCGAGGATGTCCCCTTCGTAGAGTTCGGCGAGGACCTCAGCGAGAGTCTCTCTCGCGCATCCCAGCAGCCCGAAAACGAGCGCCGCGGCGACCGTGTTGGAGACCATCGGGGTTCCCGCTTCGCGCGCCAACGCCTCCAGATCGCACTCGTACGGGGTGCAGTCGCATTCGTACGCCCCTTTTTTGGCGACCAGAAACGTCTCGGGAGCCATCCGCTCTCTGGCATGATGAAAAGCCCCCTCATCGAGGGGGACGAAGATGTCGACCTTGTAGTCGGGGGCATTTACAGGGGTATTCGAAATCCGGATCAGGGTCGTGTTACTCCCGCCGCGGACCCTCGACATGTACTCTTTGGTCGAAAAGGTAAAATAGCCTGAGCGCTTGAATCCCTTGGTCAGCAGGGTCTCGATGGTCGCGATCCCCTGCCCCGCTTTTCCCCCGATCAGTATCGATACCGAGCCTTTCATTTTTTTCCCCTCCATGTGATCTTGCCGCCGTAATAACCGACTATGCTCACCGTCATGACCGTCAGAAAAATGACTCCATGATACACAATCCCGTTCAGTCCCGAACCGTATGCGACCTCCGGATCAAGAAACCGCTGGACGATCGGGACGAACCCGATAAGGAGAGTGAAGATCGCCCCCCAGAGTTTGATCATGAACACTTTGGAGCGAACAAGGTTGTAGTTGACCCACCAGCTGAATACTCCCGTCAGAAGCGTGAAAAATCCCATGACGGTCGCGATCAGAAACGAGAGGAAAACGGCCGTTTCGTATCCGACGGAGGGATCGGCCAGAAACAGCACATCCACAAAAGCGCTGAAATAGTGCAGCGCGATCGGAAAATGGACGGTCATCGGATGGGGGTGGTATGCCGCATACCACCTGCGGTAGCGCTCTATGCGGCTCTCGTGCGGATTGTCGGTCGATTGTTCCATCCATCCCGTCCTGTCGCGTGTATGCCGATGAACCCATCGGCAAAAGATGAATCCGTGCCGAAACACACCTTTGTCGGATTAAGTATAGTGAGGATTTGGGGAAAGAAATATTAAAAAAACAAATTATCTACCGGAGCCCTTCCGCACCGGCATTAACATTCTTAGGATATTTTTGTACTATAATGTGTTATTATGGATCGAATGGAACGGCAATGTTCCCGGCCCCAATGAGAAGGAGACAAAGATGGAAGCACAAGAAAACACCGCGTCCCGCGAAGCCAATTCGGCAAAGTGTTCGGACGGGAACAAATGGAAACTATTGACCGTTGCGAACACCCTCATCTTTGGGGGATTCGTCATCGCCCACTGCATCGCCATAAACAACATGACGCAGCAGCTGGAGGAAACCAAGTCGATGATCGTGAAGCATGAATCGACGCTAACCGATCTGATCTTCAGCGACACCTATTATGAACCGAAAGGGTTCGATCTGAGTGTGGGGCATCTGCAAAGCGTGAATAAACATCTGTCCGTATCGGTCATCAAGGCCGAGCCGTCGGAAGGAGGGCAGACACTCACCCTGGGAGTATTGAATACCAGCGGCGCCACGATGAACGATGTCAAGCTGAGAGTCACCAAGGGAAATGAAACAGAGGGAATCGACGCAGACGTGATCGATCAGATCCCTGC
>JAFGUJ010000051.1 GCA_016938595.1 Campylobacterales bacterium
CCGCAGACGGGGCAGTGGCTCGGCCGCTCGATGACCTTCTCGTTCCCCGTCCGCTCGTGCGCGATCACCTTGACGATTTTGGGGATCACGTCGCCGCTGCGCAATATGATCACCTTATCCCCGATCCGGATGTCCTTGCGCTCGATCTCGTCGAAATTGTGCAGGGTCGAGCGCTCCACCGTGACCCCCTCGATATCGACCGGCTCCACGATCGCGACGGGGGTGACGACGCCGCTGCGCCCCACCTGTAGGATCACCTCTTTGAGCGTCGTGAGCTTCTCGATCGCGGGGAACTTGTACGCCGCCGCCCAGCGGGGATTTTTCACCGTGTAGCCCAGCTCGTCCTGCACACTGATCGAGTCGACCTTGATCACCATCCCGTCCAGCAGCATCGCGAAATTGTCCCTCTCAACCCTCATCTCATGGTAAAACGCCTCGATCTCCTCGGCACCTGCGCACAAACGGGTCATGTGGGGATTACGGAATCCCAGAGCGTAGACCCACTCCATCCGCTCGGAAAGGTTTTTGATCTCCAGCGCATTGGCACCGATACCGTAGGGCATGAATACCAGACGGCGCGACGCGGTGATACGGGTGTCGAGCTGTCGGAGGCTCCCCGCCGCCGCGTTGCGGGGATTGGCGAACAGCGATTCGCCGTTACGCAGCCGTTCTTCGTTGATCTTCTCGAAATCCTCTTTGAAAATCACCACCTCGCCCCGAATCTCGATCCGCCCGGTGTAACCGATCGTGAGGGGGACGGACTGGATCGTTTTGGCGTTCTGGGTAACGTCCTCCCCCTCGACGCCGTCGCCGCGCGTGATGGCCTGCACGAGCGCGCCGTTGTCATAAATCAGGTTCAGGCTCGCCCCGTCGAATTTCGGCTCGCAGTAAAAGCGGACCTCGCCGAAGCTTTTGGCGATACGGTTCACCCACGTCTCCAGCTCCTCGCGGTTGAAAAGGTCTTCGAGACTCCACATGCGGCTCAGATGCCGCGCTTTGTCGAACTTCTCCTGCGGCACGTCCCCCACCCGCTGCGTCGGGGAATCGGGAATAATCTGCTCGGGATGCTTTGATTCGTACGCGACGACCTTGTGGTAGAGGATGTCGTACTCCTCATCCGTCGTGATCGGGTCGTCGAGGACGTAGTAGTGGTAGGAATATTTTTTCAGTTGTTCTACGGCGGTTTGGTATTCGGTGTGGGTCATTGGTCATTCTCGTCTTTGTAATCTTCGTATTTTGTTAGCGCGAACACTTTTATCTCGTCATCCACGATTTTATAAATAATCGTATAACCTTTAAAAACCAGATCACGGATATTGTCATCGTTATAATGAATCGAACGACGGAAGCGATAGGGAAAATCGCTCAGGCTATAGCACTCGCGTAAAATCTCGCACCGAAAAACATGAGCGGCACTTTTTTTATCATCGGCGATCCGTTCTACGACAAAACGGAGTTTGGCGATAAATGAGTTTTGGAGCCTAATGGTCATGCGATTCGATCACACGTTCGAGATACGCATCCACTTCTTCGATCGAATAACTCCGCGAGCTGTCGATGCTCTCATGCGCTTTTTTGAGGTACTCTTCTTCGCTTAGGGTATTCCAATAGCGGTAGTCACGAAGCTGTTCGTATTCGAGCGCGCTCAGCACCACCGCTTCGGGTTTGTTGTTTCGCAGTACGCAGATTTTGTCCACTTCGTGGTTCGCGAGTTTGGAGAGGACGGCTCCGAAGTTTTTCGCGACGTCGGTCGAGCTCATCAGTTCGTTGGGTTTGTAGGCGACCATCGTTTTCTCCCGTATAATCTTACGGAATATTATACACGAAAAATTATTTATACGTTTCTTTTTAGAAAAGCAAAGTACCAAAAGAAATGTACAGAAGTTTTTGCCAGAATCAAAAAAGTGACAAGGGTTTTAATGAGATGAGAGTATGCATTCCCAACGAGGACGTTGGGAATGAGGGAATGCTTTAATGCTAATTGCCGCGATCTTTGTTCCCATGATCATTACCCCTGCCTTTGTCCTGGCGGTCATGCCCGCGATCACGGTGTTTTTCCTGATAACGCGGAACATACTCGCGTTCGTACCAGTCATCGTGCACAAATAAGACCCGCTCGCCGCAGGCGTTGTATTCGTGACAGTGCTTGCTCCAATGTTTGGCATGGCCCGGCGGGACGCGCAGATAGACTGGCGCTCGGTTCATCGGTACCCCCCGCTGAACGATCATCGGCTGAGCGTAGATCACCCTGGGCCGCGGGAAGTCGCCGATGTCAATTCGGCCATAGAAGCCGGGCTGGCCGATGCTGACCGAAACACCAACGTCGGCAGCAAATGCCGGGGCAGTGAGACTGGCAGCGGCTATTGCCGCCGTTATGAGAAAACGTTTCATGATGACCCCTTTTTTCCATACTATTTTTTACTATAACATAAAATGATTATAAATGTTCCCTTATGATTTAAACTAAAAATGAAACAGATAAACAAGCTGTCTTTCGAGCATCCTTGAAAGCCGCATGTGACCGAAGGGAATCTTTTAGGGCGGAGG
>JAFGUJ010000052.1 GCA_016938595.1 Campylobacterales bacterium
GCTTTGATCGAGAGGGAGAGGTGACGTTTGTCTTTGTCATACGCAATCGCTTTGACGGTGACGACATCACCCTCTTTGTACAGCTTGGACGGGTTGACCGGCCCTTTGTAGCTGATTTCGTTGTAGTGGACCAGACCGTCGATTCCGCCCACGTCTACGAACATACCGTAGCTGGTGATCTTTTTGACGGTACCCTGGATGATTTTCCCCTCTTCCATCAGTGCGTCGATTACCTCTTTTTTCCGTTTGCGCTCATCGTTGAAAAGTTTGCGGCGTGATACGACGATGGATGCCTCTGTAGGATCGATTTTCACGATTTGGGCTTTGATCGTTTTGCCGACGACCTGGTCGGTCTCTTTGAACGCTGCCAGTGAGCGCGGGAGGAAGAAATGGACATCGTCCGCTTCCAGGAGGTATCCCCCCTTGTTTTTCTTGGTCACAACCGCTTCGATAACGACCGATTCAAAGTCCTCTTTGTGAGCGTTGATGAACGCGAGCGTTTTCTCTTGCTCAAGTACTTTTTTATAGGAGATTTTAGGACGCTCGTTGTAATGTCCCATCACCATAACCATAATTTTGTCGCCGACGTTGAAAAGAAGTTTTCCCTCAGCATCACGGATTTCATCCAGTGAAATGATCCCCTCAAGCTTCTCGCCGACGCCTACCAACGCGCGGTTGTCGCTCTCCTGAATCTCTACGATTTCACCCTCTGTAATGCGTGTAGACTCTTGCTCTTTGAAAGATGCCTCTAACATCTCAGCAAAATTTTCTTCTTCGAATGCTTCGTTATCGAAAGCCATGCCTATTCCCTTGTAACTAAAAATTGGCTGATTATAGCGAAAAAATGCTTGGATTGAGATTAGGCGTTTGCGAGGAGATCGATTTTTTTGACGACACCGTCGATGATCCAGTCGGGGGTGGAGGCTCCGGCGCTGATGCCGCAGAACTCTTTGCCCTCGAACCATTTGGGATCGATATCGTGGTCGCTTTCGATGTGGTAGCTGTCGGGGCAGAACTCTTTGGAAATCGCATGAAGCTGTTTGGTATTCGAGGAATTTTTCCCGCCGATGATGATCATGACATCGGCCTTTTGGGCCAGTGCCCGGACTGCGTCCTGGTTGTCGAAGGTTGCGTTGCAGATCGTGTTGAAAACACGTACCTCTTTGTGGGTCGCCATAAGTTTGGCGACAATCTGCTGGTAATCCTCGATTTTACGGGTTGTCTGAGCGACGACCGCCACTTTTTCGCGCAGCCGAAGCGATCCGACCTCCTCGGGGCTGTTGATCACGAAGACATTCCCGACGGCATAGCTTTTGACCCCTTTGATCTCGGGATGGGCTTCGTCTCCGAAGATAACGATATCGTACCCCTTCTCACTCATCTCTTCGACGATCTGCTGCGGTTTGGTCACGTACGGGCAGGTCGCATCGACGACATTGACGCTCCGTTGGTTCAGCAGGGAAAGCTCCTGTTTGGGAATCCCGTGGGTGCGGATGACGGCAGTATCCCCCACCTTGAAGGAATCGAGATTTTCGCTCAGCGCCACGTTGAAATCGTTTTTAAGGCGGTCAATCTCATTGGCGTTGTGGATCAGCGGACCGTAGGTTGCGGAGTTTCGGTTCTCTTCGGCGATCTTGATCGCCCGTTTGACCCCGAAACAAAACCCGTAACTTTCGGCCAGTTCAATCTTCATAGTTCCACCTTGGTGCATTGGCTCAACAGCTCGAAAAAATTGGGGAAGGAGGTGTTGATGCACTCGACATCCTCAACTTTCATGGAGCAACGCAGCCCGGCGATGAGGAAGCTCATCGCGATCCGGTGATCCCCGAAACTGTTGACGACAGCGCTTTTGAGCTCTCCGCCGATAACGGCGTACCCGTCAGGGTACTCTTCGGTCTCGATCCCGCAAAGATTGAGATTGTCAACGACCGTTTTGATCCGATCGGATTCTTTGACCCGCAGCTCTTCGGCGTTTTTGATGACGCTTTTCCCCTCGGCACACGCCATCGCGATCGAGAGGGCCGGAAGCTCGTCAATGAGCCAGGCTATGTTCTCTTCGACCGTGACCGCTTTGAGAGGAGCTGATTCGACGCGAATGCTCCCGATCGGCTCATACCGCTCGTCATTCAGGGTATAGGTGATTTTCGCCCCCATCTTCTCGAGAACCTTGAAGGCTTCGATCCGGGTCGGATTGAGGGTTACCCCTTCGATCAGGGCGCTGGAACCGGGAACGATCGCCGCCGCTACGGCAAAGAAAAATGCGCTCGAGGGATCGGCGGGAACCCGGATGTCCAGCGGGCTCAGGGGTTTTTCGAGAGGCCAGATTTTCGTCTCAAGACCGTTCATTTCAATCCGTGCCCCCATCCCGCGAAGCATCCGTTCGGTATGGTCACGGCTCAACTCGGGTTCACGGAACGTACAGACGCCGTCGGAACGAAGCGCCGCAAGCATCATCGCACTTTTCACCTGAGCCGACGCGATGTTGGAGTCGTAATCAAACGCCTTGAGCGATGCCCCGCGTATGGAGAGGGGAGCAAGGTCTCCGTTGTTCCGCCCGTCCAGTTTCGCTCCGATAGAGCGCAGCGGCTGCGTCACCCGTTTCATCGGGCGGCGCTTGAGGTATTCATCCCCTGTCAGGACAAAATGCCCTTCGGCGGAGGAGAGAAGACCGCAAAAAAGGCGCATCCCCGTCCCCGAATTGCCACAGTCGAGGATTTCGGGAGTCTCTTGTATCCCGTTTGAACGGATCGTAATAACCGCTCCGTCATCCTGGATATCGGCCCCGAGATGGCCGACGATTCTAAGGGTATTGAGAGTGTCTTCCGCACGGAGAAAATTTTCGATCCGGCTCTCCCCTTCGGCCAGCACCGCGAACATGGCGCAACGGTGGGAGATCGATTTGTCGGGGGCAACCGCATCACTGGCAAACGCAAACGGTTCTGCGGGATAAACGCTGGCTCTGGTCATCGCAAACTGGCTCCGAGTTCTGATTTCAGGCCATCCAGGACCCACTCCATAGCGGCGCTGATATCCTCTTCCTCGAGTGTTTTTTCATCCGACTGCAGGACAAAACGCAAGGTCAGGCTCATCTGATCCCCCATGGCTTCGGAAACATATCGGTCCACCGGATAGAAACGGCGGATCTGTGCGGAAGCGTGTTTTTCGATCACCGACTTGATCGCCTCGTACGTCACGCTTTGCGGTACGACCAGACTCAGATCCCGGAAAGAGGCCTGGTATTTCGAGTAAGGCTGTGCCTGTATCAGAGCGTACGCAAGGCAATCCGTTTTGAGCTCGCACATGAACGTCTGGGAGAGATCGAACTCTTCTTCGATTGCGGGATGGACTCTGAACAGTTCCCCCGCTTCTTTTCCATCTATCATCACCTTGGCACAGACATAGGGATGTGCCAGTGCGTGTGAGGGGGTGTGAGAGACCAGCTCGAACGATCCGGCCACGTTGGAGATGAGCTGAACAAACGACGCAAAATCGATATTCGAAGGTTTCCCCGCATTGGCGATTTTTTCATTTTCCATGGGACCCGACACAATGAACGACAGCCGTTTGGACTCGAAACGCTCTTGGTCAAATACCATTCCGGTTTCAAACAGAGCGATTCTTTTCTGGTTTACCTTGACATTGGCCGAAGCCGAGTTCAAAAGCCCTACCAGCAGCGTCGGGCGAAGGGTATCAAACGTCGCAGTGATCGGGTTCAGGAGCTCTTTCGCTTCATCCGTACACACAAATCCGAGTTTCTCAAGCTGGGCACGTTCGTTAAAAACGAAATGAACCGATTCGTAAAAACCGCTTTGCGCCGCTCTGTGGCGGTAGGAGCGCGTTTTACGGTACTCGTTCAGGTCGTCTCCGAAACGGTTGGCTTCGGCAAAGACAAACGGCTTGGAAGGGATGTTGTCGATACCGATGATTCGGACGATCTCTTCGACGACGTCTTGCTTGTTGATGATGTCATGCCGGAACTTCGGAATGGTTATCGCGAACGTCGACCCCTTCGGGGCCCCGATATCCATACCGAGATTTTTGAAAATCTGGGTGATCGTCGTTTTGTCGACGTTCATGCCGATAAACGATTCGATCTCCTCTTCGCTCATACTGACGATTCGAGGCTCATACGAAGAGAGAAGTTCGATGTTCCCGCCATACACCTGCGACGGCGAAAACTTTTCGAACAGGTTCATCGCATAGCTGATTCCGGCATCGATTTTCGGCTCGCTCCCGCGTGACGTACGGTAGTAATGGGGACAGCTGGCAATTTTTGTCTCCCCCATTTTTTTGGCGATGATATCGGGGGCGATATAGCTCGCTTCGATCACAACCAGCCCTTCGGTCGCCGTGAAATGGGCCTCTTTCTCCTGAGAAACGCCGACAACGGAGACTTTTTCTTTTCCGTAGAGGGCGGCGAACCCGTTTTCATCGTCTTTGAGGGTAATCACCCCTTTGGCTGAAGGATCACCGAATTTTTCGAACGGATAAGCGCGCAGAATAACCCCCGTACTGTGGGTGGCATACAGAAGTACCGCATCCACTGCCGTCGAATAGCTCTCGTCGATCAGCGCCAGACGCAGCGTGATCAGAAACGGCACGGCGAATTCCTGAACCTCGACCGCTCCAAAAAGGAGATCGACCCCGAACGTTTCGTTGTGCTGAAGCTGCAATATCCGTCCGATCCCCAAACGCCCTTCCTGGTTCTCTTTGGAGGCAAGCTCACGGAGAGGGCGGCCCAGAGCCGCCCGCAAATCGCGTGCGATACCGTGGATGCTGAGACAGTCTCCACGGTTGGCGGTGAGCTCGATCTCGATCAGATCGTCGTTGAACAGGGGATAATCGTTCAGATTTTTTCCCACTTCCAGTTCGCCGATGCTGTTATCCAGGATCATGATTCCCTCGCCGATGGAGGGGAGTCCGACCTCTTTGGCCGAACAGATCATCCCGTCAGATTCAACGCCGCGCAGTTTGGCCGCTTTGATTTTAAGTCCGCCGGGAAGTTCGGAACCGACGGTGGCCAGCGCAATGTGGATCCCCGCGCGGACATTCGATGCACCGCAGACAATCTGACGGGTAGCCGAACCGATATTGACCTGACAGACGTTGAGCTTGTCGGCATCGGGATGACGCTCACACTGTTCCACGTAGCCGACGACGACACCGTCGGGAACACGGATAACTTCATGCCGGTCGACTTCGAGACCGATAGCATTGAACGTTTTAAGGAGCTGTTCGGTGCTCACGCCCCCCAGATCGATCCATTCGTTTAACCAATTTTTTGTGACGATCATCTAAACTGCTCCAATAGTCTCGTATCTCCTTCAAACAGGGAACGCAAATCGCCGATCCGGTGGATCAGCATCGCGAAGCGCTCGACGCCCAGGCCGAACGCGTAACCGCTGACGTTTTCATAGCCGACCGCCTTGAAGACGTTCGGATCTACAATCCCGCATCCGAGGACCTCAAGCCAACCTGTTTTCGAGCAAACCCGGCACCCTTCGCCGCCGCAGAAGATGCAGCTGATGTCCACTTCGGCCGAAGGCTCCGTGAAGGGGAAAAAGCTGGGGCGGAAACGGACCTCCACATCCCCGAACATCGTTTTGAGGAAGTCTTCAAGGATAAATTTGAGATTGGCGAAAGAGACTTTCCCCGCCTCTTCGACGACCAGCCCTTCTACCTGATGGAACATCGGCGTATGGGTGATGTCGTAATCCCGCCGGAACACGGCACCCGGAGCAATCATCCGGATCGGCGGTTTCTGGTTCATCATCGTGCGGATCTGAACGGGCGACGTATGGGTGCGAAGGAGCATCGAGTCCTTGAAATAGAACGTATCCTGCATGTCGCGTGCCGGGTGGTATTTCGGAAGATTCAACGCTTCGAAATTGTGGAAATCGTCTTCGACCATCGGCCCCGTCTGCACGGAAAAGTTCATCGCCAGAAAATACTCCACGATTCGGTCCATCGTCTCCATAACCGGATGCAAAGAGCCCCGCTCGCTCGAAGGAGAGTAGAGGCTCACATCGATCGCTTCCGCTTTCATCGTCGCTTCGAGATGCACCATTGCCAAAAAGAGTTTTCGGTCAAGAAGGAGCGCATTGAGCGCCTCTTTGTGGATGTTCAGCTCTTTGGCAAAAGAGCCTTTTTCCGAATCGGAGAGGTCTTTCATACGCGCAAACTCCGCGTTCATAACCCCTTTTTTTCCGAAAACGGCAATGCGGATTTCTTCGATTTTATCAATCGTATCCGCCGATTTTATCGCGTCGTACCACTCTTGCAAAGCAGTGTCTCCATCTTGTTAAATTCTAAATACAATATATCATAACCATTTTGATTAAAATGGACAATTTTAAAAACAATTGTATTCTAATCTCTTTTATAAACAGCTTCAGAGCACAAACCATCTCCCAAACTTGTGCTACAATGGCCCTAAAAAAAGAGGTTTAGCATGTGTATCTTCTGCAAAATTGTGAACAAAGAGATCCCTTCGAATGCCGTCGCCGAAAACGATGAATTTTTCGCTTTTCACGATATCAATCCGAAAGCTCCGGTTCATATTCTGGCGATCCCCAAAGCCCATTACGAGAGCTTCAATGACATTCCTGGCGATGTGATGGGGAGAATGACGACGTTCATGCAGGAGATCGCCAAAACGGTGGGAATCGATCAGAGCGGATACCGGATCATCAGCAACATCGGAGAGAACGGCGGCCAGGAGGTCAAGCATCTCCATTTCCATATCCTCGGCGGTGCCAGACTCAAATGGGGCCACTTCGCCGACGCCGATCCGAAAGATTTTATCTAGACACTTTTCGTGTAACGCTGACGCCGCTACTGCTTTAATTTAGCAGCGGCTTCTGCAACGGTGGCGCGTAATGTCGCCCACGCATTTTCAACCCCTTCTTTGACATCTCCCCATGCATCCTCTCCGGACTCGCTGAGTTCTTTGAATTTGACTTTCATCGCATCAAGCTTCTGCTCTATCTCATCAACTTGCCGGCCGTATTTCAATTGGGCATCTGCCGCCGAAATTTTCATCTGCGCTTTAAACTCGGCTAATTTCGCCTGAACCAATTCGAGTTCAGCCTCCATTTTCTGTTTATAGGCTTCATATTGATCCATAACACACCTCCTTGTTATTGAAAAAGCTGACTTCAGTCAGATTTTTCTGCTTCCGAAAAGTAGCAGTAAACCGCCCAGCGCAATCGCACCGACGCCGGCCCAAATCGGTATGTTAACGCGTTCTTGCTCTTTTACCGACAGTTCAATCGAACCTATGTTTGCTTCATGGGTATCTTTTGTGTAGCTGAAACCGCCATATACCAATCCAAGTACACCCGCCAGCAACAACACAATCCCCATTATTTTTGACACATTCATCGCTCTATTACCTTTCTGTTAAGAAACGCGTTGAATATCCAAGGAGTGCTACAA
>JAFGUJ010000053.1 GCA_016938595.1 Campylobacterales bacterium
AAACCGACTAAAGGTGCTAAAACACGTAAGAAGAAAGCAAGTGATAAACTTATTATTACTCGCCGTAAATCAAATCCGAAGAGGTAGATAATGGCTAGATCAGTAAAAAAAGGACCATTTGTTGATGGACACCTTATGAAAAAAGTGATTGCTGCCAAAGAGACGAAAAGCAACAAGCCTATTAAAACATGGTCACGCCGCAGTGTTATCCTGCCGGACATGATCGGTTTGACGCTTACCGTTCACAATGGCCGTCAGTTTGTACCGGTTTTCGTAACGGAAAACCATGTCGGTTACAAACTTGGTGAATTCGCACCAACACGTACGTTCAAGGGCCACAAAGGTTCTGTACAGAAGAAAATCGGGAAATAAGGAAGAGATATGGCAAGAGCACTATTAAAATTCGTTCGCGTATCTCCGACTAAATCTCGTTTGATCGCTCGCGAAGTTCAAGGTATGAATGCTGAGCAAGCATTGGCTGCGTTGGAGTTCACCCCTAACAAAGCGGCAAAAATCATCGCTAAAGTGGTTGCGTCTGCAGTTGCTAACAGCGGCCAGGAAGCGGAAGACTGTGTTATCACATCATGCCGCGTCGACAACGGCCCGGTACTTAAACGTTTCATGCAGCGTGCACGCGGTACCGCATCAGGGATCCGCAAGCCGACAGCACACATTTTGGTAGAAGTAGAGGGCAAATAATTATGGGTCAGAAAGTTAATCCTATCGGACTTCGTCTTGGTATTAACCGCAACTGGGAATCACGCTGGTTCCCTAACTTTAAAACAGCTGCGGTTTCACTGGGTGAAGATCACAAAATCCGTACATTTTTGAAAAAAGAACTCTACTACGCCGGTGTGAGCAACATCGTGATCGAGCGTACTGCGAAACGTCTTCGCGTTACGATCATTGCAGCTCGTCCGGGTATCATCATCGGGAAAAAAGGGTCTGACATTGAGAAAATCAAAGAGACTCTCCAAAACCTGATCGGTAAACCCGTAGCGGTCAACATCAAAGAAGAGAAAAAAGCACAGGCTTCAGCCCAGCTCGTAGCGGAAAACGTTGCGACTCAGCTTGAAAAACGTGTTGCTTTCCGCCGCGCGATGAAAAAAGTTATGCAAAACGCACAGCGTTCAGGCGCGAAAGGGATCAAAGTATCCGTTTCAGGTCGTCTCGGCGGTGCGGAAATCGCCCGTACCGAGTGGTATTTGGAAGGTCGCGTACCTCTTCATACTCTCCGTGCAAAAATCGATTACGGTTTCGCTGAAGCCCACACGACTTACGGTGTAATCGGTATCAAAGTATGGATCTTCAAAGGTGAGGTTCTCACCAAAGGAATCCAGCCAGAAGCAAAAGAATCCAAAGAAGAGCGTGGTGACGAGCAACGTCGTCCTCGCAGAAAGGCTAAATAATCATGTTGATGCCTAAACGTACGAAATATCGTAAACAAATGAAAGGGCGTAACCGCGGTTACGCCACACGCGGAAACAAATTGGACTTCGGTACAATCGGTTTCAAAGCAACGGAAGCGGGACGTATCAACTCTCGCCAAATTGAAGCGGCTCGTATTGCGGCTACCCGTCACATCAAACGTAACGGTAAAATCTGGATCCGTGTATTCCCGGCTAAACCACTTACTGCAAAACCACTCGAAGTTCGGATGGGTAAAGGTAAAGGTGCTGTGGACCAATGGGTTATGAACATCGAACCGGGTCGTATCATTTTTGAAATGGGCGGTGTCGAAGAGGGTCTTGCGCGCGAAGCGTTGGCACTTGCGATGCAAAAACTCCCATTCAAAACAAAAATTGTTACTGCGGAGATGAGCAATGAAGTATACTGATTTGAACGGTAAAACAGCCGCTGAACTTCAAGGAATGCTCAAAGAGAAAAAAATCGAGCTTTTCACTTTGAAGATCAAGCAAAAAATGATGCAATTGACCAACACGAGCGAACTTCGCGCGGCTAAAAAAGACATTGCACGCATCAACACTGCAATCACTGCAGTGAAGTAAGGGCCAAGCTATGACACATAAACGTGAAATTCAAGGTATCGTAGTGAAAAAAGCGGGTGAAAAAACAGCGACTATCGTTGTTGAGCGCCGCGTTATGCACCCACGTTACCACAAAACGGTAAAACGTTTCAAAAAATATATGATTCATGACGAGAACAACCAGCTCAACGTTGGTGACGAAGTAATCGCGATTGAATGCCGTCCGCTTTCAAAAAGCAAATCGTTCCGTCTGAAAACTCTGGTCAAAGGAGTTGAAGCATGATTCAAAGTTTTACACGTCTGGCTGTTGCAGACAACACTGGTGCTAAAGAGATCATGTGTATTAAAGTTCTTGGCGGTTCAAAACGCCGTTATGCGACTGTCGGCGATGTTATCATCGCTTCAGTCAAAAAAGCGGCTCCAACCGGTAAAGTCAAAAAAGGTCAAGTAGTTACTGCCGTTGTCGTTCGTACGAAAAAAGAGGTTCACCGTGAAAACGGTTCTCTGATCCGTTTCGACGAAAACGCTGCTGTTATCCTTGATAAAAAACGTGAGCCAATCGGTACACGTATTTTCGGACCTGTAAGCCGTGAAGTTCGTTATGCAGGTTTCATGAAAATCGTTTCACTGGCTCCGGAGGTTGTATGATGGCAAAATTTAATTTCAAAAAAGGCGATACTGTCGAAGTAATCGCCGGTGACGACAAAGGTACAAAAGCAGAAGTGCTTCAAGTAATGCCTAAGAAAAACAAAGTGATCGTTAAAGGTTGCCGTGTTGCTAAAAAAGCAATCAAACCTAGCGAGCAAAATCCACAAGGCGGATTTATGAACAAAGAGATGCCGATCGATGCATCGAATGTCCGCAAAGTAGAGGCGTAATCATGGCACGTTTGAAAGATAAATATACGGCGCTCAAACCTGAGCTCCAATCAGCACTCGGCATTGCAAACGTAATGCAAGTCCCTGCTTTGGAAAAAGTGATCATCTCTGTCGGTTGTGGTTTCGCCATGAAAGACAACAAACTGATCCAGAACATCCAGGACACGATCAGCAACATCGCCGGTCAGCGCGCATCGGTTGTCGTTGCACGCAAATCGGTTGCAGGATTCAAAGTACGTGAAGGGATGCCGGTCGGTGTTAAAGTAACACTTCGCGGTTCTCAAATGTACGATTTCATGGACAAGCTGATCAGCGTGTCACTTCCCCGTGTTAAAGACTTCCGTGGTATCCCACGCAACGGCTTTGATGGACGCGGAAACTACAACTTCGGTATTACCGAGCAGTTGATTTTCCCGGAAGTAAACTACGATGATATCATGCAGATCCACGGGATGAACATCACTGTGGTAACCAGCGCAACCCAAGACAAAGATGCATTCAAGCTTCTTGAAATGCTTGGCATGCCGTTTGCTAAAGGGAGAGAATAATGGCTAAGAAGTCAATGATCGCTAAAGCGAAACGTACACCAAAATTTGCGGTTCGCGCTTACACACGCTGCCAGATCTGCGGACGTCCGCACTCTGTCATCAGTGATTTCGGAATTTGTCGCGTTTGCTTCCGTAAAATGGCAAACGAAGGGTTGATCCCAGGCGTTAGAAAGTCAAGCTGGTAATTCCGGCCTGATACTACTTACGACTAAGATAAGGAATATTAAATGATTAATGATTTGATCGCGGATTCGTTGACTCGTATCCGTAATGCGGCTATGCGCCGTTTGGATTCTACAACATTGGTTCACTCTAAAGTTGTGGAAGCGGTTGTTGCTATTTTGGCAGACAAAGGTTACATCGAGAGCTTTAACGTTGTCGAAGACGGCGTTAAAAAATCAATCAACGTAGTGTTGAAGTACGACGAAAAAGGTCGTACGGTTATCAATGAGGTAAAACGTGTCTCTAAACCGGGACGCCGTATTTACAAAGGCAAAGACGAACTGAAACGTTTCAAAAACGGTTACGGTACGATCATCGTCAGCAGTTCTAAAGGGGTACTTCCCAACGATAAAGCATTCGAGCTTGGCGTTGGCGGCGAAGTCCTTTGTACGATTTGGTAAGGAGATAAGATGTCACGTATTGGTAAAAATCCTATTTCTATCCCAAATGATGTTAAAGTAAGCATCGAGGGTACTGTCATTACTTTTGCTAAAGGTAATACGACTCAAGTCCTTGATACTCGCGGAAACTGCGGTGTTGTATTCGAAGATAACGCTTTGACGTTCAGCACCAACTCTGATCACCGCCAAGACCGCGCGTTCTGGGGAACCTACCGTGCATTGGCTGCGAACATCGTGACCGGTTTGACTACTGGTTTTGAGAAAAAACTCGAGATCAACGGGGTCGGTTACCGTGCAGCCGTTCAAGGTAACGTATTGAACCTTCAACTCGGTTTCAGCCACGACATCAACTACGATATCCCTGCGGGAATCGCGATTGCTGTTGAGAAAAACGTTATCAGCATCAAAGGTGCGGACAAACAGCAAGTGGGCCAAATTGCGGCTGAAATCCGGTCATTCCGTCCACCTGAGCCGTACAAAGGTAAAGGTGTTAAATATAGCGATGAAACTATCCTGCGTAAAGCCGGTAAGACATCTAAGAAATAAGGGGCGATGAAATGACAGGTAAAACACTTAAAATCAAAGCGGCAAAACGCCTTCAGCGTAAACGCCGTATCCGCTCTAAAATCTCAGGATGCGCAGCACTTCCACGTGTATCTGTGTTTCGCTCTAACCGCTACATCAGCGCGCAGGCGATCAACGATGAGCAAGGGGTAACTCTTGCAAGCGTACACTCAAAAACTTTGGGTCTCAAAGCAAACAAAGCCGATGCTGAAAAAGCGGGTGAAGTGTTTGCAAAAACCCTCAAAGATGCCGGAATCAATGAAGTTACGTTCGATCGTAACGGATTTTTGTACCATGGTGTCGTTAAAGCGTTTGCCGAAGCACTTCGCGCAAATGAAATCAAGTTTTAAGGGCTGATCGATGAATCCGATTAATAGAGAAGAATTTGAAGAATCGATCGTAAACATCGGTCGTGTAACAAAAGTTGTAAAAGGTGGACGTCGTTTCCGTTTTACTGCTCTTGTGGTCGTAGGTAACAAAAAAGGGACTGTCGGTTACGGCGTCGGTAAAGCCAAAGAGGTTCCCGATGCTATCCGTAAAGCGGTTGACGAAGCGTTCAAAAATCTCACGGAAGTGAAGATCAAAGGGACCACAATCGCCCACGATATCGAAGTTAAATACAACGCAAGCCGCATTTTGCTGAAACCGGCATCTGAAGGTACAGGGGTTATCGCCGGTGGCGCTACCCGTCCGGTACTCGAGCTTGCAGGGATCCAGGACATTCTTACGAAGTCTTTGGGTTCAAACAATCCAAACACCGTGGTTCGCGCGACAATCGACGCGCTTTCACGCATCAAAGGGTAAGTAATGGCACTCGAAAATCTTACACCTGCTGAGGGTTCTACCCACAGCAAAAAACGTATCGGCCGCGGCCAGGGCAGCGGAAACGGTAAAACTGCCGGCAAAGGGCACAAAGGTCAAAAAGCGCGTAAAGGTTACAATGAAAAACGTAACTTTGAGGGTGGACAACAGCCACTTGCACGCCGTTTGCCAAAAATCGGTTTCACGTCACAAGTGATCAAACCGTACGTTATCAATGTTGAAAAAGTGAAAGAAGTAGCTGAGCTGGCAGAAATCACTATGGAAACTATCCGTGGCGTACACCGTATGAAAAAATCGGTCACCAGCGTGAAACTTGTCGGTGCAAGCGCTAAAGATCTGGCATCTAAAATCAAAGACGAAAACGTTACTACAACTGGTAAGTAATGAACCAACAACTTGTAAACAAGATCTTAATTACGATCGGTTTTCTCTTTATTTTCCGATTACTGGCCTATGTGCCGGTACCGGGTGTTGACACTGCCGTTATTGCTTCATTCTTTGATGAACATCAAGCTGACGCATTGGGTCTGTTTAACATGTTCAGCGGTAACGCCGTAGAACGTCTCTCCATCATCTCTCTTGGCATCATGCCCTACATCACCGCATCAATCATCATGGAACTTTTGGCCGCTACTTTCCCGAATCTTGGGCAAATGAAAAAAGAGCGCGACGGTATGGTCAAGTACATGCAGATTATCCGTTATGCGACGATCGCGATAACGATTGTTCAGGCGATCGGCGTCAGTATCGGATTGCAGGGAATGACGGGCAAAGACGGCAGCAGCGCCGTACTTGTAGACCATACGACCTTCATGCTTTTGGCAACGGTCTCTATGCTTGCGGGTACGATGTTGTTGATGTGGATCGGAGAGCAGATTACTCAAAGCGGAATCGGTAACGGTGTGTCTTTGATCATTTTCGCGGGTATCGTTTCGGCGATTCCAAGCGGAATCGGTCAGGCGGTGACCATGGTGAATACAGGGGCGATGAGCTTTTTGACGCTTCTGCTCGTCATCGCACTGATCATCGCAACGGTTTTGATCATTATCTACGTTGAGCTCGGGGAACGCCGTATTCCGGTCACCTATGCCAAGAAGACGATGTTGCAAAACCAGAACAAGCGGGTGATGAACTACATCCCTGTCAAAGTGAATCTCTCAGGGGTTATTCCGGTCATTTTTGCGTCGGCTATCCTGATGTTCCCGATTACGGTTCTCTCCAGCAGCACGAATCCGACGGTCCAGACCATCGCCGACCTGCTGAATCCGAACCATTATTTCTTTAACTTTTTGACGTTTTTGTTTGTGGTCTTCTTTGCTTTCTTCTATGCATCGATCGTGTTCAACGCGAAAGACATTTCCGACAATCTCAAACGTCAGGGCGGATTTATCCCGGGTGTACGCCCGGGTGAGTCTACCAAAGAGTTTTTGAACGAAACGGCGAGCCGCCTGACGTTTACGGGAGCTATTTATCTCGGTCTCGTGGCGACATTGCCGTGGGTCATCCTGAAAGGGGTAGGGGTCCCGTTCTTCTTCGGAGGGACGGCGGTTCTGATCGTCGTTCAGGTGGCTCTGGATACGATGCGCCGCATTGAAGCGCAGGTATACATGAGCAAATATCAAACTCTTAGTGCGGTTGGCCTGTAAATATGGCGATTGCGCTACGAAAAAACGATGAAATAATCAAATTGCGCGAGGCGAATCGAATCGTTGGCGCAACCTTGGACCTTTTGGCTCAACACACCAAGCCGGGAATCACTATGAAAGAGCTGGATGCCATTGCGGAGGAGTATATCCTCTCGCAGGGTGCCAAACCCTCTTTCAAAGGACTCTACGGTTTCCCCAATGCTGTCTGCGTCTCTGTCAACGAGGTTATTATCCACGGGATTCCGACCGATTACGCCCTCAAAGAGGGGGATATCGTCGGTTTTGACGTCGGGACGCAAAAAAACGGCTATTATGGGGATGCGGCCATCTCCGTCGGCGTCGGCACGATAAGCCCCGAAGACGAAGCGCTGATAGCGTGTGCGAAAGATTCGCTCTACCATGCGATCGACATCATCCGAGAGGGGATGCGGTTCAAAGAACTGTCGCATGAAATCGAACGTTTTATCCACAGCAGGGGGTTCGTCCCGCTGCGTGGTTTTTGCGGACACGGTATCGGCAAAAAGCCGCATGAAGAACCGGAAATTCCGAACTATCTTGACGGTCCCAACCCAAAGGCGGGTCCCAAGATCAAAAACGGGATGGTTTTTTGTCTGGAACCGATGATTTGTCACAAAGAGGGAACCTCCAAGATTTTGGCAAACGGTTGGGATGTGGTGAGTACGGATGGGCTGAGAGGCTCTCATTATGAGCATACGGTTGCGGTTATCAACGGTAGAGCTGAAATATTATCAATCGCGTAAAGGAAAACTATGGCAAAAGATGATGTCATTGAAGTAGACGGAAAGATCATTGAGGCGCTACCGAACGCAACGTTTCGTGTGGAACTGCCAAACGGACACGTAATTTTGTGTCACATCGCAGGGAAAATGCGGATGCACTACATCAAAATTTTGCCGGGTGATACGGTCAAAATTGAGCTGACTCCCTACAGTCTGGACAAAGGGCGAATCACGTATCGCTACAAATAAACGTACTCTGCCGCAGGCAGATGCGTTTCCTTTTCAAATTCATTATAATTGTGCATATCATTCACCAAAAGAGACCCGATGTGTACGAACCCCCGCTCCCCCCTATTGCTTACCCTGGTCAACACCCTTCGGGATGAGACGCTAACCCCTTTTACATTTCGCCATACCCTCAAAGAGATTGCCAAAATACTCCTCAACGAAGCCCTTAAAGACACCGCAGTGGGTGTCAAAAAAATACGTACGTGGAGCGGTGAGCGGGAAGTCGAAGCGATTGACGAGAGCCGGATCATGGTGGTATCGGTGATGCGGGCGGCACTTCCGATGCACGAAGCGCTTCTCGAGACGCTCACCGATGCTACGTCGGGTTTTCTGGCGATGAAAAGGGATGAAACGACGCATGAAAGCACCCTCTACTACGACCGGGTGGGAGACTGCACGGGAAAAACCGTCATCATCGTCGATCCGATGGTGGCGACGGGGGGATCGCTGTGCGATGCGATCGACGTGGCAAAAGGCAAAGGGGCCGCACGGATCAAAACACTCAATATTGTCGCCTCCCCCGAAGGGATAGCGGAGGTGATCAAGCACCATCCGGAGGTTCAAATCTACATTGCGCAGATTGACGAAAAGCTGGATGAAAACAAATACATACTCCCCGGTTTGGGAGATGCAGGCGACAGGGCCTACAATACGCTGTGACAAAGGGGATACACTGATGATACGGATAGTATTTGCCGTGACGGCAGCGTTGGTCATCGGGTTGTCGGCCGATGCCGTCGGCACGGCCAAAAAACTCCAGGAATCGTTCTGGCAGGTCTATACCAGCGCGTTGCGCGGGGACAGGGTGGCCGAGTACCAGGTCGGCGTGATGTATGAACGGGGGATTGGCGTTGAGCGTGATCAGGCCAAAGCGGCGGAGTGGTATGAAAAATCGGCCTGGCAGGGATATGTCAATGCGCAGTACAATCTGGCATTGATGTACGCTTCCGGACGCGGGGTGGACCAAAATGAAGAGCGGGCGATGATATGGCTGGCCAAAGCGGCCCGGCAGGGGGATAAAGAGGCCCGGCAGCTTTTGCTTGAGATCATCGACGGGAAACATCAGGCAGTGAATCCGATAAGGTTCGATACCGCGACCGGCGCAAACGGAGCAGAGGCTGAAGCGATCGATCCGGTGACGCTGGTGACCCGCGAGGGGGCGCAGGTGTGCGAAGCCGACGGGGAGTGCACCCCCTACAAACCCAAAACGACGCTGACTTCCAAAAGCAAGCGGGGACACTACTACAAAATCAGCGGAGTAGGGACCAAAAAGGGATGGGAACCGTTTGAGGGGGAGGGGTGGATTGACGAAAACAGCGTCGACATTCGACGCTGATGAAGTCGATCAGGAGTTATTTAATATAACTGCAGCAGTAATCGGAAAGTGTTTTGACTTTGAGGTTGAAAGAGCTGTTGGCAGGCACTTCGAAGCTTTGGGGACCGGTGATCGTGATCCACGCGTCCGAGCCTGGAAGCTGAACGTCCATCTCGCCGCTCAGGATTTCCATGATCTCTTTGTCAGCGGTACCGAACGTATAGTCGCCCGGATGCATGATACCGAGTGTTTTGGTGCTGCCGTCCGCAAAATGGAGGGTTCTGCTGGTGACTTTTCCGTCGAAATAGACGTTGGCTTGTTTGTCAATCGTAACATTCGTGAACTGAGACATAAAATTCCTTTGTGTAATAATGGTGAAATTATAGCGGATTGAGCTCTTTCTTGATTTTTTTGGGGAGGTGGGCAAACGGGAAATGGGCGTCGATCCGCTCGCTTTTTCCGTCGCTGATGTTCACTTCCAGGGTCATCGTATCGCGGTTCATGCTGATGAGGGTGTAGGTCTGATCCCCTTCCGTGTAGCTGATGTTGCGGGCTTTGAGATGGGTAAAGGGGGTGTGCTTGGGTCTATATCCCATAGATGCCGTTCTCCTTGATCGTGATTTTTCCCTCTTCGCTGAGCTTCGTCAGGGCCGCTTTGAAGTTTTTCTTGCTGAGGCAGAATGTTTTTTGAATGAGTTCGGGGTCGCTCTTGTAGTTATAGGGGAGCATACCGCCGTTTTCTTGCAGCATCGCGTAGATTTTCTCAGACGCACTTGAGGCTTTGGCTTTGCCGACCATCTGGAGCGAGAGATCGAGCTTGCCGTCGGGGCGGAGGGTTTTGACGAACCCATTTTTGATCTGTCCGACGCGAATGTCTTCAAAAATCTCGTTGTGGTAGATCATCCCTTCGTAGCGATGATCGATGATCGCTTTGTACCCCAGCGGGGTTTTGGCGATGATCATAAACGTGACCGGGGTGTTGGGATAAAAATGGCTGGGGGGCTGTGTAAGTCCCGCAGTGATTTTTTCGGTCCCCACGAGACGTCCCGTCACGTCGTCCAAAATGACACGGATGAGCCGTTTTTCGCCGACGGCAAACGGGCGTTTCTGGAGCGCTTTGGGGACGAAAAGATCTTTGGGGAGTCCCCAGTCGACGAAGGCCCCGATGGGCGCGGTGTCGACGACCTCGACAAACGCGATTTCCCCGAGCATCGCTTTGGGATGGCGTGTCGTCGCAACGGGACGGTCTTCGCTGTCGGTGTAGACGAAGACGTCAATCGTGTCGCCGATGTGCATCATGTCGGTGACGTACTGGTTGGGCAGGAGGATGTCGCTGCCGTCCAGCGCGCGTAAAAAGAGTCCTGGGACCGTCGAGCGGTCGATTACGAGGGTATTGATTTCCCCGATGGTGATTGTTTCGTTCATGGGTATAATTATATCGACAATTACCTTGTGGGAGTACCAATGCGCATAGTCATCACCGGAGCGAGCAGCGGATTGGGGGAAGCGCTGGCCCTGCATTATGCGGTTCCGGAGAACCGGCTTGTCCTCATAGCCCGCCGGGAAGAGCGGTTGGAGGATGTTGCCCGCAGATGCCGCGTCCGGGGCGCCGGGGTTGAAACGGTGGTTGCCGATGTGAACGATTTCGAGCGGATGCGCTCTGTCGGAAAAACACTTGCGCAACAGCCGATAGACCGCATCATCCTAAACGCAGGGGTGTCGGTAGGGCATTCTGGGGGAGTGACCCCTTTTGAGGATTTCGAGCGGTTGTTCGCGACCAATTTTCTGAGTGTCCACGCGCTGCTCGAACCGATCATCCCCAAACTCATCGAGCAGCAATCGGGGGAGATTGTCTTTATCTCCTCTCTCGCCTCGCTGTTTACAATGCCCACCTCCATCGCCTACAGCAGCTCGAAGCGGGCCCTCAACGCCTACGCCGAAGGGCTTCACCATCAGCTCTGTCCCGACGGGGTCCGGGTCATGACGATCATGCCGGGGTTCATCGATTCGGAAATGACGCAGAAGAACCGGTTTAAAATGCCGTTTTTTATGAGCACCGAAAAGGGGATAGAACGGATCGCCCGTGCCATTTCGAAAAAAAAGGTCCGCTACGCGTTTCCTTTTAGGTTTTACTTAATGATCCGAATTGTCTCGATGCTTCCGCAACCCTTAAGAGACAAAATTGTACACTTCACAAATTTTAAAAAGGGCTCATAGCCTGATAGAGCGGAGAATTATCCGATGGTCATAGATAGCGTATGTACCTATTGCGGTGTGGGATGCGATATTTCCGCTGAGGTCGAAGACAACAAAATTCAGAAGGTTTTTGCCAAAGAGGAAGGGGTCGTCTCCCAGGGGCGCCTCTGTATCAAAGGGAAACAGGGGTGGGATTTTCTGACCCATCCCAAACGGCTCCGCAATGCGCGGGTACGCAAGTCGTTTTTGGCCAAAAATGCGGCCCTCTTCGCCGATCTGGATATGGATTATCTCGAGCCGGTCGGAAACGATTTTTACGAGATCAGTTATGAGAGCGCCTATGAACTGGCCGCACGCAAACTGAAGTCGCTGACCGATGCGCACGGTTCCCATACGTTTGCCGCGATCGGGGGGGCGCGCACCAGCTGCGAGAGCTCGTATTTATTCCAGCACTTTACCCGTCATGTCGTTGGATCTCCCCATGTCGACAACTGTGCCCGCGTATGCCATTCGCCCTCTCTGAAAGGGATGCGCACGACAATCGGCGAAGGGGCGGCTACGAATCCGTTCGACGACATCTACGAGACCGAATACATGATCGCAATGGGGACCAATACGACCGAGGGGCACCCGATCGTGGCGAACCGGATGCTCGATGTGATCAAGAACAAAGGGGTCGAACTCGCCGTGCTCGATGTGCGCCGCATACAGCTTTCCAAATCGGCCACGAACCATCTGAGCATTCCGTATGAGGCGAACCTGATGGTCCTCAACATGATCGCGTACGTCATCATTTCCGAAAACCTTGTCAACCGGGAGTTTGTCGCCAAGCGGACAAAAGGGTACGACGAGTACAAAAACGCGATTTTGAACGATCCCTACGCCAACCCCGATTATCTTCTCCAGATACCGGGATACGAATCGCTGGCCGACGAGATCCGCACCGTTGCCCGTAAATACGCGACCCGTAAAAGCCTCTTTTTCTGGGGTCTTGGAATTACGGAACATCTGGACGGTTCGTACGCCGTCATGGCGATCACCCACCTCGCAATGCTGACGGGGAACATCGGGAAGCGTGGGGCGGGGCTGATGCCGCTTCGGGGACAGAACAACGTGCAGGGGACCTGTGACGTCGGGATGCTCCCCTATTATGCCCCCGACTACCAGCCGCCCAAAGAGGTGGGGATGATGACCCCCGATCTGATCGACGCGATGGAGCGAGGGGAGATCAAGGCGCTCTACAACATCAGCGAAGACATCGCCCATATCCATCCGAACCAGAACAAGATCCATGCGGCGCTCGGAAACCTGGAGCTGCTGATCGTCAACGAATTGTTTGACAACGAGATCACGAAATTTGCCGACATCATCTTCGGCGTCAAAAGCGCCTACGAGAAGACGGGGGTGTATGTCAATGCCGAACGTCGCCTCCACCTCTCTCAGCCGCTGGTGAACGTGACGATGCCCGATGACTGGGAAGTAATTGCCGAAATCTCGAAACGCTACGGCACCGATCTGGGGTTCAAAAGCTCCAAAGAGGTGTGGGAAGCCGTCCGGGTAGACGCCCCCAACCGCTTCGGCGGGGCGAGTTATGAAAAACTCGAAGCTGCCCGTTTGCGCGGGCTCCAGTGGCCGGTGCAGGAAGAAGATACCCCGGTATTGCACCTCCACGATTTCCGCACCAAGGATGGGCTGGGGTCGTTTCGTTACAAGCAGTACGAACCCCGCGGGCAGGTTCAGGAACTCCTGGAGGCCAAAGAGCATGAGGGGTATTACCTCACGACGGGGAGGGTGCTGGTCCATTACAACAACGCCGCCCAGACGAATGCGTGCGAAAAACTACACCGTTCCCACGACGAAGACACGCTCCTCGTCAGCGTCGAGGATGCCGACTTTTTCGAATATAAAGATTTTGTCGTTCTGCGCAGCGAATACGGTCAGAGTGCCCCTTTGCGGGTCAAGGTGAGCACGACGATCAAAAAAGGGACGCTGTTCACGACGTTTCATCACGCCAAAAGCCGGATCAATTTCCTCTTCGGCGACGAGTCGGACGAGCTGATCAAGACGGCCCGTTTCAAATCGATCAAAGTCGAGGTGATCAAACCCGACTATCTGGAGTAGCGGTGCATACGCGCGCCAAAGGGAACATTGCCGAAGAGCGCGGATGCGAATTCTTGCGAAAAAAAGGGGTGCGGATCATCGACCGCAACGTCTACAACCGCTTCGGCGAGATCGACATCATCGCGATGCAGGGGAACATCCTTCGTTTCGTTGAGGTCAAAAGCGCCGCTTCGTACGAGCAGGCGGTCTACAACATCACCCCATCCAAACTTCAAAAACTCCACCGCACCATCCAGAGCTATCTCCAGAAAAAGCGGCTCGATTGCGACTACTGTATCGATGCTTTGATCGTCTGGGACGGTGGGATCGAGTGGATTGAGAATATTACGCTGTAGAACCTTCCGATGCAGCGGCTTGGAATAGTTTGTTCTGAGAAAAAATGTGAGAGTAATGTAATAAGTCATTTTAAAGATTGAGGCGTTATAATGCTTTCACAAACATTCGCAACTCAAGGAAATACAATGGGTAAATATATTGAATTGACAGTATCAAACTTTGATGAAACAACCAAAGAGGGTGTCGCACTGGTCGACTTCTGGGCCCCTTGGTGTGGACCTTGCCGTATGATCGCTCCGGTCATTGAAGAACTGGCGGCAGAATTTGACGGCAAAGCCAAAATCTGTAAAGTAAATACGGACGAAGAGCAGGACATCGCGGTAAAATACGGAATCCGTTCTATCCCTACCATCCTTTTCTTCAAAAACGGCGAAGTCGTTGATCAGATGGTCGGTGCCGCATCCAAACAGGCGTTTGCTGACAAACTCAACGCGCTTCTTTAATTTTTCGCAAGGGGGTTTTCCCCCGCTGCTCTCCCGTTTGGCGGAGCGCAGACTTCTCCCAACTCCGTTTTTTTCTTTTTCCGTATCCTCTTTTTGGGTGTTGACCTATTCTTTGCATTTATAAAAAATATAAATTTTTTCTTTCGTCTTTTCGGTTCTGCCGTGACCAATCAAAATCCCAAAGCTACAAGAGTGTATCATAACCCCACAACATAAAAAGAGTTAGGAGCGCGTATGCTGGATTGTGCAATTATCGGAGGAGGGCCGGCCGGATTGACCGCCGGTTTGTATACAACGCGCGGTGGACTGGCAGACGTAACGATGTTTGAAAAAGGGATGCCCGGAGGGCAGATTACCATGAGTTCGGAGATCGAGAACTATCCGGGAGTCACGGGACATATCACGGGGATGGATCTGATGATTCCGTGGCCGGAGCAATGCCAAAAGTTCGGTCTCAAACACGAAATGTCGGAAGTGACCCGCGTGTCGCGCAGCAGCGAAGGGATTTTCACGATCCATAAAAGTGACGGCACGTCCGCCGAAGCCAAAAGCGTCATCGTCTGTACCGGTTCCACCCCGAAACGGGCCGGATTTGTCGGAGAGGATGTCTATTTCGGCCGGGGGGTCAGTACGTGTGCGACATGCGACGGCTTTTTTTACAAAGGAAAAGAGGTTGCGGTGATCGGCGGAGGAGACACGGCGCTTGAAGAAGCCCTGTACCTTGCCAAAATCTGTTCGAAAGTCTACCTGATCCATCGCCGGGACACTTTCCGTTCGGCGCCCAGTACCATCGACCGGATCAAAAATACTCCGAATATCGAACTGGTTCTGAATGCCGTTCCCGAAGAGGTGAGCGGGGACGCGATGGGAGTTAACGGTATCCGCGTCGGGTTCAAAGACGGTACCACCCGTCAGATCGATGTGCCGGGCGTATTCGTATTTGTTGGCAACGATGTCAACAATCAGGTTTTGAAACAGGAGGACGGCTCGTTTTTGTGCGAGATGACGCCATGGGGCGAAGTCAAAGTCGATCTGAGCATGAAAACATCCACCCCCGGTCTGTTCGCAGCCGGTGATATGCGCGAGCAGGCTCCGAAGCAGGTCGTCTGTGCCGCAGGAGACGGTGCGGTTGCCGCATTGCAGGCGATTGCGTATGTCGACGGCCACCACTAAGAGCGTTGTAACAAGAGAGTTTAAACCCTAAAAAGGTAGAATATCATTTGAATAATGCAATAGAGGAATTCATCAAATGATAAAAGCAGGTGTTTTCGGAGCCGGCGGACGTGTCGGAAAGCTGTTGATCGAGGATTTGCGGTATGAAAACGAGATTTCGTTAGGCGCCGTTTATGTCCGCAACGAGCTCAATTTTTCGATCGACCCCTCGGTGCTGGTCACCAACGATATGGCGACGCTGCTGAAAAGTTCGGATGTCGTGATCGATTTTTCGCTTCCCGAAGCGACACAGCTGCTGCTGGAACAGGCCATCAAGCATCCAAAACCACTTGTTATCGGGACGACGGGGTTGGATAACCATCAGATGAACCTCCTTAAAACGGCGAGCGAATCGATGCCGATTCTTTATGCGACCAACATGTCGCTGGGGGTCGCATTGCTCAATCAGCTTGTCCACATGGCTTCCAAAACCCTCAAAGACTTTGACATCGAGATCGTCGAACAGCATCACCGTCACAAAAAAGACGCTCCGAGCGGGACGGCACTGACTCTGGCCCATTCGGCCGCAGCGGGACGCAACCTCGATCTGGACGCGGTTCGTGTCAGCGGCCGTAACGGCAACATCGGAGAACGGACCAAAGACGAGATTGCCGTCATGGCACTGCGCGGCGGAGACATCGTCGGACGCCACACGGTAGGATTTTACAATGAGGGTGAGTTTATCGAACTGCACCATACCGCAACAAGCCGCAATACCTTTTCCAAAGGCTCGATTCGTGCGGCAAAATGGCTGGCCGGAAAACCAAACGGTCTGTATTCAATCCAAGATTGTCTAGAACTTGCATAAGGAAAAAGAGTGCGTAGCTTAAACGAAAAATGTGCCGTAGTCGGTATCTTTGACCATCCGGAGGCCTCAAAACTGGCTTATTTCTCCCTGCACGCCCTGCAGCACCGCGGGCAGGAAGCTGCCGGAATCAGTACGGGTGATGGTGAAAAACTGTACACGATCAAAGACCGCGGCCTCGTGACCCAGGTCTTCGACACCCAAAAACTTAACACCCTCAAAGGGCATATGGCGATCGGCCATACCCGCTATTCGACGGCGGGGGACGATTCGATCCTCGATGCACAGCCGGTATTTGCCCGTTACGACCTCGGAGAGATGTCGATCGTCCACAACGGCAACCTCACCAACGCCAAAGAGGTGCGTGATGCCCTGATCAAAAAAGGGGCGATTTTCCAGACCTTTATGGATACCGAAAATCTGATCCATCTGATCGCCAAAAGTGACCAGCACCACCTCACCGACCGTATCATCGATGCGGTCAAAAAGATCGAAGGGGCTTATTCGCTTGTGTTCCTGAGCCGCTCCAAGATGTTCGCGATGCGCGATCCCCACGGTTTCCGCCCCCTCAGCCTCGGCCGCGTGGGTGACGGATACGTCGTCGCTTCCGAGACATGTGCGTTTGACCTGATCGGGGCGGAGTACATCCGCGATGTCGAGCCGGGAGAACTTCTTATTTTCGAAAAAGGGAAAGCCCCGCAATCGATCAAAGTGTTCGAGCCGACGCCGAAGCACTGTATTTTCGAATACGTCTATTTCGCCCGCCCCGATTCGAATGTGTACAACCAGAACGTCTACGAAATGCGCAAAGCGATGGGGAAAGAACTGGCCAAAGAACAGCCTGCGCAGGCTGATATGGTCGTTCCCGTTCCGGACGGCGGTGTTCCCGCGGCGATCGGCTACGCGCAGCAAAGCGGTATCCCATTCGAGATGGCGATCATGCGTAACCACTACATCGGTCGGACGTTCATCGAGCCGACGCAGGAGATGCGCGATCTGAAGGTCAAGATGAAGCTTTCGCCGATCGAACATCTGATCAAAGGGAAAAGTTTGATCGTGATCGACGACTCGATTGTCCGCGGTACGACAAGTCGTCAGATCGTCCGGATGCTCAAGGCCGCCGGCGCTAGAGAGGTACACATGCGCATTTCCAGCCCTCCGACCACCGACCCGTGTTACTACGGGGTCGATACGCCGGACAAAGAGAAGCTGATTGCGGCGAACATGTCGATCGAGGAGATCTGCGCGTTTATCGAAGCCGATTCGCTCGGATACCTGAGCAATGAAGCGCTGCTGAACAGCGTCAACGGAAAAGAAGAGAATTACTGTACTGCCTGCTTTACGGGCAAATACGTTATCTAACCGGGGATTTGGGGTGCGGAAGCAGATTTTTACGTTCGGGCAGTATCTGCATCGCAAATTCGGGGTAAAAGTATCCAAAGTCCCCATCTCGATCTCCGGCTTTACCTGCCCGAACATCGACGGCACGGTGGCCAAAGGGGGATGTACTTTTTGCGAAAACGACTCCTTCAGTCCAAGTCTGGACCGGGCCCGTCCCATCAAAGGGTTTTTCCTCAATTTAGAGTCTACCACCAATCCCCATCTCGACCAGCAGCTGCAGCAGCTTGAGTGGCAGTTTAATGCCCTTTCGAAAAAACTGCATGACGAACACGGTGCCCAGAAGTTTTTGGTCTATTTTCAGAGTTTTACCAATACCTATGCCCCTCTTGAAACCCTCAAGGCGCTGTATGAAAAGGCGCTTACGTTTGAGAACGTCGTGGGGCTCAGCATCGGGACCCGGTCGGACAG
>JAFGUJ010000054.1 GCA_016938595.1 Campylobacterales bacterium
CGGATCGCCGTGCTGACGTGTTATGAACTGGATCTCTCACGGATGCTGAAGCAGGGGAGCGATCTGTGGCTCAATACGCCGCGGATCACCCGTGAAGCCAGCGGGACGAGCGGAATGACGGCAAGCATGAACGGCTCCATCCATTTTTCGATCAATGACGGATGGCATCCGGAGTTTGCCAAAGACGGGCTGAACGCTTTTACGATTCCTCCGCAGGACCATATGCTTCCTGTAGAGGTGCAGGACAGGCTGGACAACAAAAATCTGATGGATATTCTGGAAGGGAAGATTCTTCCGTGCTATTATGACGAGCCGAAAGAGTGGGTCAAAATCATGAACAATGCGATGAATGATGTTCATAATGCGTTTGATACGGGACGGATGGTACATGAGTATTATACGCGGATGTACGACGCCTCGTCTGAAAGTGGGGGCGATCCAAAAGGATCGGCCGAATGAGAGAGATGCTGCGAGGGGAGGGGTTTAGACAAGCCCCTGTTCGATCATTGCGTCGGCCACTTTGCGGAAGCCGGCAATGTTGGCACCCAAAACGAGGTTGGTAGGCTGGCCGAATTCGGCAGCTGTTTCGCTCGCATTGACGTAGATATTTTTCATAATCTGGGCCAGTTTGGCATCGACTTCCTCAAACGTCCAGCTGACCATAGAGGCATTTTGGGCCATTTCAAGCTGTGACGTCGCCACACCGCCTGCGTTGGCCGCTTTACCCGGTCCGTAGCAGATTTTGGCATCGATAAATGCGTGAACCGCTTCGAGAGTCGATGGCATGTTTGCCCCTTCACTGACACAGACACATCCGTTTTTGAGCAGCTCTTTCGCATCTTCGAGGTTCAGTTCATTTTGCGTTGCGCTCGGGAACGCCGCGAAACACGGAACCGACCATACCGCGTTGCGTCCTGTCGGGTACTCTTCGACCGGTGTGTATTTGGCATTCGGTCTGTGGGTGACGTATTCGCTCAGACGTGCACGTTTGACCTCTTTGAGCTCTTTGAGGAGTTCCAGGTCGATCCCCTCTTCGTCATAGATCATCCCTTTTGAATCGCTGCACGTTACCGGAAGCGCCCCGAGATGGTAGAGTTTTTCGATCGTGTAGATCGCGACGTTACCGGAACCTGATACGACACAGCGTTTGCCTTTGAGGGTTTCGTTGCGGTCTTCGAGCATGTACTTGGCGAAATAGACGGCGCCGTAACCGGTCGCTTCGGTGCGTACGAGCGATCCGCCCCATTTGAGCGATTTACCGGTCAGGACCCCTTCGTAGCTGTTGGCCAGTTTTTTGTACATACCGAACAGGTAGCCGATCTCGCGTCCGCCGACACCGATGTCCCCCGCAGGTACGTCCGTGTTGGCACCGATATGGCGGAAAAGCTCGCTCATGAATGCCTGGCAGAAGCGCATGATTTCGTTGTCCGATTTCCCTTTCGGATCGAAATCGCTTCCCCCTTTACCTCCACCGATTTGCAGGCCGGTCAGGGCATTTTTGAAGATCTGCTCGAATCCTAGAAATTTGATGACCCCCGCGTTGACGCTCGGGTGAAAACGCAATCCCCCTTTGTAGGGCCCAAGGGCGGAGTTGAACTCGATACGAAATCCCTTGTTGACCTGGATGACACCGTTGTCATCGACCCAGTTGACACGGAAGAGGATCTGGCGCTCCGGCTCAACGATCCGCTCGATGATTTTGTGCTGGCGGTATTTCGGATATTTTTCCATCAGGGGGCGCAGAGATTCGAGTACCTCTTCGGCAGCCTGGTAAAATTCGGTTTGGGAGGGGCTTGTTCTTCTAAGATAGTCGAAGACTTCTTTAACGTACGGCATTTTCACTCACTTTCTTACAAATTTGTAAGGATTATAACATATAGTGCAATTTTAATTCTAGAGTTTTTGGGGATATTTTTGCGTCAAGATACGCAAAAATATGACGCGTTTTGAGGGGATTTTCCTGCCATACGAGGCTGTCAGGCATGTGAAGTTTTCGGAATGCTCAGTCGAAAACGGGCTCCTTCGCAAGCGGGGAGGAGCTCGAGTGTTCCGTTCAAATGTTCAAAGAGAAGTTTGCGCACAAAATAGAGGCCATGCCCGTGCCCCGGAACGGTTTTGGTCGAGGTACCCGGTTCGAACAGTCTGGACGTTATGGCCGGATCAATGCCCGATGCATTGTCGCTGATGTCGATAAACAGGGAGTGATCATCGCCATAAGCGTCTATCCCGATCCGCTTGTCGGAACGCTCGATCCGGCTGAACGCCTCCAGGGCATTTTCCAGAAAAACCGTGAAGATGTGGAGCAGATGGCTTTGGTGGTAGGAGAGAGTGAATTCCTCAGGAATGGTGATGTCGACTCGGATTTTTTCGGCATTGAGGCGGTGTTCCAGCAAGGAGACGGCCTGCTCGGCGGAGGTTTTGAGCCGTATGTCGTTGTTGTGATCATTCTGGTTGTAAAACCGGTAGAGTTCTTCGATGTCCTCGGACATGTTTTCGAGTACCTTTTCGCTACGTTCCAGCAAGTTTTGATGCGAATGAGCGAAACGGTCTCCAAATTCCATTCTGAAACGGAGCAGATAGGTGCTGAGCGTGTTCAGCGGCCCCCGCCACTGATGGGCGATGAACGCCATCATCTCCCCAAGACGGGCCATCCGTGACTGGGTGATCATCAGCTGTTCGTAAAACGCTTTTTCCTCTTCGAGCCGTTTGCGCTCGGTAATGTCTGTCGCTGTCACATAGACACCCCCAACGTTCCCATCCGGATCAATATAGGGGCGGTAGCGGACGATCATATAGGTGCGTTTGGCAGAGAAAAAATCGAACCACGCTTCATACGCTATTTCCTCCCCTCGCATAGCACGTTCGAGATAGGGTTTGGCCACTTTCTCAAAGGCGTCCGTTCCCATGATCTCCCAGATGGGCCGGCCGATGATTTCATCGAGCGGTTTATTGAAAAGCTGGACATAGGCCTGATTGACGGCCCGGTAAACATAGTCCCTGTCGACAAAAGAGAGTTTATCGTCCGTTTGGTTGATCAGCTCCAGAAGCGCCGCGTCGGTGCCGTTGGCGGAGGTGTTTTTCATGAGAGGATGTATCCTATTTTCGGGATGGAGCGGATGCTCAGGGCGGGGATTTTTTTACGCAGGTTGCTGATAAGTATTTTCATCGCGTTTCGGCTCCGTTCTCCGGTGCCGTAGAGGGCATATTCAATCGTATCGTACAAGAGCGCCTCTCCCCGGTAATACAAAAAAAGTTCCAGCAAAGTGATTTCCGAATGGGTCAGAAATATCCGCCGCCCGCCGTCCACGACGATTTTAGCTTTTGAATCGTAATAAGCGTCCTGATGAATGGGGAGTCGATGGTGGATGAACTGCTGACGAAAACGGCGGATATCGTTCACCAATGCATCCAGCTTGGCAGAGGTGAGAGGCTTGAGAATGTAGGTATCAAGTTTCAGCGACACGGCCTGCATAAGGTAGTGCTGGTTCGAATAGGAGGTTAATATGCCGACAAAACAGTTTGGATCGACCTTGCGGATCGCACGGACAAGATCCAATCCGTTCATCCCCGGCATTTCGATGTCAGTGATGACGATATCGGGACGGTAGAGCCGGTACGCTTTCAATCCCTCCGCACCGTCGTACACGCTGATGACGTTCTCGAATGTCTGGCTCAGAAGGGAGCGGAGGTTGTCGTTGCTCTCAGGGTCATCTTCGACAATCAAGACGGAATGGGTACGGTTTTGCTGCAAGGTCGCCCTTTTGGTTGAAGATGGATGCGTCGTATAGCAGAAAATCTATTTTATACTAAATTAAGTTTAAAGAAACATTTTCAACACAACAATTCACTATCATTCTGCAACGATTATATCCTAACGATGAACTGTTTTTTTGCGGAGAGTAACGAGAGTGAAAGAAAAAATCAAACGGCTGTTTCCCTATATCGCCTTCTTTTTGGCATTGTTTCTGACGATCGGCGGTATCGTGTCTTATTTTTTCATCGACCGTTATGAACGCGAAAAGATGCTCTATCTCCAAAGCCGGGTCAAAACGGCGGACGTTCAGGTTGAATCGCTCAAGCTCGCCTACGATACGATCGCCAAAACAATGTTCGATTCCGTCATCAATACCCCGCATGTCGTCGAGCTGATAGGACGTGCGGCGCGGGGAAGTGAAAAAGAGCAGGATTTGGCGCGCTGTGAGCTGTATGCCTATTTGGCCCGGTTATACGGTTCGATGGAATCGCATGATGTGCGGCAGCTGCATTTTCATCTTCCAGGATCGGTCAGTTTTCTGCGGTTCCACCGCCCCGAAAAATTCGGCGATTCGCTTCAGGGAGTTCGTCCCTCCATCGACAGCGTCAACCGTCTCAGGAGACCGGTAAACGGGTTTGAAGAGGGACGTATATTTAATGGATTTCGCCACGTGTTTCCGCTGTTCGAACGGGGAGAGTTTATCGGTACGGTAGAACTCTCCTATTCGTTTGATGCGGTCCGCAGATTGGCGCAACAGCTCACCGATGCCAAATACGATCTGATTTTGGACAGGAATGTCATCGATACAACGGTTTTCGCCGATGAACGCTCCAACTATTTCCCTTCGGCACTGAGCCCTGGGTACCTCAACGACAAAAAGGTCAATGGAGGTCATCATTCCCTTTTTCCGCAGCCTCTGATGGACCGGCTCAATGCCCTCTATCGTCCTGATTTTGAGAGGGTGGAAGGGGATGGTAAACATCATATTTTCCCTCTGATTTTAGAGGGGACCGGATATCTGTTGCTGCTCAATCCACTGGAGAGTTTTGACAAGAAACGTGTCGGCTATATTCTGGTGTATCAAAAAGATACGCAGATCGTCAAACTGAAAAACAATCTGATCTCGGTGCTCGTTTTCGCGTCATTGTTGATCGGTTCGGCCGCCGCGTTCATCACTTATTTTATCTACCGTCTACGAAAACAGCACACGCTGCTGGTCAAAAACGCCAATACCGACAAGCTGACC
Source organism: Campylobacterales bacterium (assembly GCA_016938595.1). GTDB lineage: Bacteria > Campylobacterota > Campylobacteria > Campylobacterales > Sulfurimonadaceae > Sulfuricurvum. Next base: position 5,001 of record JAFGUJ010000054.1, read on the forward strand.
CAGATTGCCAACCGGGCCCACCTGATCCGCCAGATCGATTATCTGGTCAAACATGCCCGGCGCGGGGGATATCCCCTCTCTGTCATCTTCTTCGACATCGATCATTTTAAACAGATTAACGACGCCAACGGCCACCGTATGGGGGACCAAGCGCTTATCGACCTGAGTACCCTGATGAAAAACCGGCTGCGCGAAAGCGACATCGTCGGCCGGTGGGGCGGAGAAGAGTTTGTGGTCATACTCCCCCACACCAATCTGATACAGGCGGCCGATCTGGCGGAAAAACTGCGCGTCATGATTGAACAGTATCCCTTCGCACACGGGAAAATGAGCTGCAGTTTCGGTGTCGCCGAACTCAGAAACGAGGATACCGACGAGAGCCTGATCAATCGGGCCGATGCGATGCTCTATGAGGCCAAAGAAAACGGTCGCAACCAGGTGCGCCCTGATCTTCGTTGAAAGTCCGGAGGATCGTCAAGATCCTGTGCATGGTGTATAATGCGTTAAAAACAGAGGAACCTCCCCATGCAGCAGGAAATCGCCTTTATCCAGCATTTCTACACTAAAACAATCGATTTTTTCGCCAATTACAGCATCCAGATCATCGGCGCGCTCATCATCGTTCTGATCGGATGGTTTCTGTCCAAATACGTTTTTAACCTCCTGATGAAATTTTTTGCCAAACACGATTTTGACCCTACGCTGGGTAAATTTGCCGCCAACGGCGTGCGCATCCTTATATTCGGGGCAATGATCGTCGTCGCCATCGGGAAACTGGGGATATCGATCGCGCCGTTCATCGCGGCGGTCGGTGCGGTCTTCCTGACCGCCGGCCTGGCGATTCAGGGGAGTGTCGCCAACTACGCCGCAGGGATATCGCTGATCATCACCCGTCCTTTTAAAATCGGTGATACGATTCTCGTCAACAACGTCTACGGGGAGGTCGAAGAGATCATGCTGGCCTATACGACGCTGCGTACCGAGGACGAAGAGCTGATCACCGTTCCGAACAAACACATGATCGGCGAGGTGATCGTCAACTCGTTCAGCTACCGGATCGTCGAATCGAGTGTCGGCATTTCGTACAACGACAACGCCGACAAGGCAATCAGCGTGATCAAAGAGGTCATCGACCGCTATGAAAACGTCTCCAACGACAACGCGGCGATCGTCGGGATCGCAAAATTCGGCGACAGTGCCGTGGAAATCGGTATCCGCTATTGGGTACCAACCCGGAATTTTTTCAAATTCCAGTACGAAGTGAATCTACTGATCTACAAGGCGCTGAGAGAAGAGGGGATCACGATACCCTTTCCCCAGCGCGACGTGCATCTGTTCCAACCCAATCTCTAGAGGCGTGAATCGATTCGTCGATTCGCACTTATAAAAAACTCATACTTCTGTCCTACAATCTGTGTGAATAAGACTATTATTTAATAACGGTAATCATAATATGGACAAAAACCCTATAACCTTCCCCCATCTGATTCCACACCTTGACACATTCGAACGCAC
>JAFGUJ010000055.1 GCA_016938595.1 Campylobacterales bacterium
CGAACCCGGAAGCTAAGACCCTCTTCGCTCATAATACTGCCCCTTTCAGGGGTGGAAACGTAGGTCGCCGCCAGGCCTCAAGGTTCTACAACCTCATTCAACTCATAAATCAACCAATCACAAACCTTATATACAAGTCAACAAATCTATCACTCTTGCAGCTTATCGTCTTTTATTTTTGCTACATATTTAGTACTCTCTACTTTTGAAGCCGGCATTCTATGCTGATTATTTTTTCTCATCTTCTCTGTACTGCCCGGCTTTGCATCCGCCCGGGGCACTTGGTGGGTTCTCTTTGAGATAGCACAGGTCTTCATACGCCTGTTTGATCACTTTACTCTCTCTCAGCAGCGGCAACATTTTTTCGTCTTTTTCACTTAGGGAGAGAGACTGGTCGTACAACAATGCCTTGACCTCTTTGTCGATCGCTTCCATTGCCGCTTCGAGATGGGTAATTGAAATCATAAAACCTCTTTTTGGGTGATTATAGCAATGCTATTTAAAAAAGTGACGGTTGAAGCGCTTTTAATTTGAAACTTTTACGATGGATTTCACATTGCCCGTATCGCCGGATCGCTTCGATATGGGCCGCACTTCCGTATCCCTTGTGCCCTTCAAAGCCGTATTCGGGGTAGAGAGAACTCAGTTCGATCATCTCCCGGTCTCGGGATACTTTAGCCAGGATAGAGGCGGCGCTTACTTCCGGGATAGTGGCGTCGGCCTTAATGAGGGTGCGGAGGCCTCTGACGCCGAAAGTGGAGTTGCCATCGTAGAGGTAATCGGCTTCTCCCAGTGCTGCCATGATCTCCCGAAGCCCCTGCGCCAGACACCCCGAAATGCCGATTTCATCGATCTGCGCGGCGTCGAATCGGGCAATGTGATGGGTGGTGTTGGCGACGATTGTCTCGAAAAGGGCTTCCCGTTTTTTTTCGGTCAGTTTTTTCGAATCGGCCAGTCCGTCGATCGGCTGACGAAAAATAACCCCCGCGATGTAGAGCGGTCCGGCCAACGGCCCGCGCCCTGCTTCGTCAATGCCGCAAAACACCATAGATACGCCTGTATTTATATTTTCATCATTGTAGGGTATCATTCGATAAAAAAGGATTAAACTATGGTACGATCGATGATTCTGGCCGCAGGACTCCTCGGCGCAAACGCATCGGCAGCGATGCTTTTGGGATTCGGTGCCGATGTGGATTATTATGCCCCCGAGGTGAATGGTTATTTTGACTACAAAAACACCCAAACCGATTTTGGCAATGATGACGAGTCGGGGTATCAGATCGGTGCTTATTTTGAGCACCCTGTGCCGGTGCTGCCCAATCTTCGTATCGATTTGACCACGGAGAGTTCATTCAGCGGTATCGATCCGGTATTGGGAGGGGTGAACACCGTCTCGTTCGATCAGATCGATATCACCCCCTACTATGAAATCCTTGACAATGTCGTCGACATCGACATCGGGGTGACGTTCAAAGTACTGGACGGACAGGTCGAAGGAGCGATCAACGAGAGTTTCAGCGAAGTGATCCCGATGGGATATATCGGTGCGGCTGTTGCTTTCCCGGGACTTCCCCTCTCGCTGGCAGGGAATGTCAAATATATCGGTTATGATGGCGATTCGTTCACCGATGCACGGATCAAGGCGGTCTGGGATATCGCCGCGGGCGTTCACGCACAGGCAGGATACCGATACGAGTCACTGAAAATCGACGACCGTTTTGACATAAATACCGATGTGACTTTCAAGGGACCCTTTGTCGGACTCGGATTCACCTTCTAATTCTCTTCTTCTCCCAGTGTCCACTGGGCAAACGGGACCATCTCGATCCGGGAAATCGGATGCGAGAGGCTCCCCTCCAGGTTCATCGTCACGGCGATAACTTCGCTGACACCGTTGGTGATAATAAATCCTTCCAGTGCCTCTACTTTTTTGAATAACGCGTGTTCGTTGGCAAAGGGGAGTGCCAGAACGATGCAAGAGCGTTCGGGGAGATAAAAGTCGATCCCCTCGTCGTAATAGCACTCTGTACTGTGTTTGACCAGTTCCAGAAAGATCAGGTTTTCAAAAATCCGCCCGAAATGTTTCTGGAGGTTCAGTGCGTGTTTGATCGCGATGTCGCACAGATAGAGTTTTTTGACGGCATTGGGATGGTTGAATTTTTCCAGAGCGTACAGGTAGCGTTTCTCTAACAGCGACTGGAAATAGAGGTAGAGTTTGTCTTTGGAAATCTTGCGTTCGCTTTTGAGCCGTTCGTAGAGACTGAACGCCGAGACTTTCTGGGTCACCATTCGGGTGGTTTGAGCCAGTATGTCGAATTCTACGGGGTCCAGGGCCCGCTTCAGGAGTCCTTGGAGATAAAGAGGGCGCTCTTCGCTGTGGATAGAGTGCATGGCCGGAAATCCGCCAAGCTGAAAAAAATGGTTCAGAGCGGTGGCGTCTAATTTTGGTTCGAACGCCAAAAACTCTTCATAGTCGAGTAAATTGACCGTCAGAGAGACTATACCAAGCTCCAAGGGGGCTTCCGAGGAGAGGATGAGCTGATCGATCTCAAAAAGACGGATATCGTGCCGGTAGTTGTCGAGAGCCAGAATAGTGATCTTGTGCTCACGGCAGAAGGATTCCAGAGAATCGTTCAGTTCGTC
>JAFGUJ010000056.1 GCA_016938595.1 Campylobacterales bacterium
AACCTCGGATTTTTCTCGGTGATGAACGATGCCGAAGTGGGACCGTTGCTGCTCAAAGAGCCATCACTCGGCGGATTCAGCCCGTTCAACCTCCACATCTACAAAAGACAGGGCGAGAACAAAACGTACGTCGGTCACGTAACGGCGGAAACGATGCTCGACATCACCGGCGTCAAAGACGACGATGTCCGCAACAAATTCATCGCGACCTTCCCGGCGCTCGATGCGATGATCGAAAAAGAGATCGGATCAAAAGTAGAAGTGGTAGAGTATACCGCGCTACCGGAAAAACCGATGATGACGTTCGAACTTCCGATCGAGCGCGGAGAGAGCCTTGAAGTTGCAATCGCTGACTTGCAGGGGAGATTCGAAGAGGTTTTCGAAGAGAACCAGTACATCATTGCCGGGTATAAAGACATCAAGGCAGCCATGACCGATGCCAACATCGAATTCGGCCGCTTCGATGCGTACTGGGTCTATTCTCTGTGCCATTTCAAATTTTCCGAGGGGATCTTCAATCAGGGACGTCCTGATTCGGGAGCGTTCGCACCGTGCTCCATGTACATGTACATCGACAAAGGATCGAACAAAGTCATGATCGGTATGCCGCGTCTGGCGACATGGACCGCCGTTATGGGGATCAAAGATCAGAAAAAAGTCGATTCGATCAACGCATTGGATGCAGAAATCATTAAAATCATGACAGAACTGGGGGCAAAAGAGCTATGAAAAAACTCCTTACATTCATCGTTTCGGCGTTTGTGATCGGTTTCTCTGGGTGCGCAGGGCTTTCCACTTCATCCGAGGGGAACGCTCCGGCGGAAAAAGAGGTCGCGACCTATAAAATCGCCCCTTTGGCTTCGGTAGAAGATGCGAAAGCCAAACTCGCTTCTGCGGGTTTTGAGGTTGTCGGCACCTACAAATCGGCCGATAAGGGGACTACAGTCCTTTTCACCAACCAGCAGATGAAAGCCTCTGCGGACAAGCCGACACGCGGTCTCGCAGCGGTAGGGCGCATTCTTGTCGATGAGCAGAACAAGCAGATCAGCATCGCCAATCCGGTCTATTTCGGAAAAGCGTTTATGCAGGATGA
>JAFGUJ010000057.1 GCA_016938595.1 Campylobacterales bacterium
AAATTATATTCCTCGACAAAAATATCATACCGTTGTTGTAGTATCGCCAAGCGATCCGCTTCGGTCGATGCCTGTCTGCACTCCACTGTTATCCTTTTGTTGTATTTGGCTGTTTTTTAATTATGTGAAAAATAGTTCAAATATCGTTAAGTATCGCTGAAAAAGGGCCCGGCAAAGATAGATTAGAACTGTTTTGGTATAAAATTACTCAATTTTTTTTAGTTACGCTTTAAACTCACGGTGTGAAGCGGCATAATTTTACAAGGTCATATCATGATATTTCATCCAAAAACGGGACTTTCGTATAAAATCGTCGGATCGCTCGTATTGATTTTTATATTGATTCTGACGGTCCTGGGAATGATCGTCCGGATCGTTTTCGAGGAGACGATCGAGACTTCGGAGAAACAAAAAGCCGATTTGTTGCTGCAGACGATCGAAAAGCCGCTCCAGATGGCGCTGTACCTGAAGTTTTACGATCAGATCGAGGAAAAAGTTTTACCGGCTGTTTCGATCCCGGATGTCCTGGAGATCGTGGTCCGTGATCACAACGACCAGGAACTCTATTATTATCGCAGCCAAAAGCAGCTTTCCTCTACCGGGCACGAACCGCTGAACGTCACCCGTGAGATTCATGAACCCACTGGCGGAGCGTTGATGGGTTCGGTTGCCTTGCGCTACAGTGATCTGAGCTACGACGAAACCCGCCGATCAATGTCCGCCGTCCTCTACGGCATCGGAGCGGGGCTGGCATTGATCGTGTTGATGGCGGTATGGTGGGTCCGTTATCTCCTCTCTCCTCTGGGCCAGATAGCGAGAAAAGTCCGTGATTACAAACCCGGTGACCGGATCCACTTCGACGAGGGGGGAAGCATAGAGATCGAGCAGATCGTGAGCGCATTTCAGGAAATGCAAAAAACAACCCATCATTATCTGGGGCAGATGGAAGAAATCAACAGCTCTTTGGAGAGTGCGGTGCGCGAAAAAACCCGCGAACTGGAAGAACAGTACTTTACCGACAGCCTGACGGGGCTGCCGAACCGCTACCGATTGCAAGAAGATTTGGCGAAAGGGGAGATTACGGCGCTGGCAATCGTCAATGTGGATGATTTCAAGGAGGTCAACGACTTCTTCGGAATTTCTATCGGCGATGAGGTGCTGATACAGATCGGCCATTGGCTCAGCGAGCTCTCCGGTTCCTGCTACCGCCTCGGGAGTGATGAATTTGCGCTGACGTTTCACGAGCCGCTGGATCAAAAGGAGCTGGAATACCGTTTGGGGGCGCTGCTCAAACTCTTGGAGGAAAAAATCTTTACGGTCAAAGAGGAGAGCCTGAATATCCGGGTGACGATCGGTGTCGCACTGGGATGCGAAGCGGTCCTCTCCCGCGCCGACATTGCGTTGCATCACGCCAAAGACAACAAACAGCCGGTCGCTTTTTACCGTCAGGAAGAAAAGGTCGAAGAGCAGTACCGGTCCAACCTGATGATGGCTTCGAGCATCCGCAAGGCCCTTTTCGAGCACCGTATCATCTGCCATTATCAGCCGGTCGTCCATCTGCAGACGGGGAAAGTGGAGAAATACGAAACGCTGGTGCGGATGGTGGATGAGGCGGGCAATATTGTTCCGCCGATGGAGTTTTTGCCGGTTGCCAAACACACCAAGCTCTATCCGCAGATCACCCTCGAGGTTGTTCATCAGGCCTGTTCTCTGTTCGCGGCGCGCGATGAGGAGTTTTCGATCAACCTGTCCGACACCGACATGCGCAACCCCCATATTGTCGAGGAGATCATTCAAACGCTGACCCGCACCGGCACCGGTTCCCGGGTCGTTTTTGAGATCCTCGAATCGGAAGGTATCGAGAATTACGATGAGGTTACCCGCTTTATCAGCAGGGTCAAAGGGCTGGGCGCCAGGATCGCCATCGATGATTTCGGTACCGGGTATTCGAACTTTGAAAACATTTTGAATCTGAACGTCGATTACATCAAGATCGACGGTTCGCTGATACGGGAGATGATCAATGACCGCCGCCGCCGGATTATCGTGGAAACGATTGTCGATTTTTCACAAAAAATCGGAGCCGAAACCGTCGCCGAATTTGTCGGAGACGAAGCGACGTACGATATGGCCAAAGCTCTGAATATCGATTATTCACAGGGGTATTTCACGGGCAAGCCTATGCCCCTGTAATAACAGAGCCTTTGTGCAGATGATTGCTATCGTCTGAAAGTTATGGTAAAATGCGGGTTCGAAAAATTTTAAATAGAAAGTGGGTGATTGCATGCCTGGTATTATCTTACGCCAAGATGATAACTTTGATGCCGCTTACCGCCGTTTCAAGAAACAAACAGATCGTAATCTGATTGTTACTGAAGCCCGTGCTCGCCGTAACCACGTTACCGAGACTGAAAAGCGCAAGCAGTTCAAAATCAGCGCTCGCAAAAAGATGCTGAAACGTCTGTATATGATGCGACGTTACGAATCTCGCCTGTAATTTCAAGCGCTTCGGCGCTTGGGTTACACCTCTTCAACCTTTTATAACCCCCCCTTTAAAAACCGTGTGTTACACTTATGGCAATAATTTTTTGCACAAGGCTACATCATGCTCTTTAGCGCACCTCTCAAAAGCAATTCGAAAAAAATCATGCTGCTCGGTTCGGGCGAACTCGGTAAAGAAGTCGCCATCGAGGCGCAGCGTCTGGGGATCGAAGTCGTTGCGGTCGACCGCTACAAGAACGCTCCGGCCCACCTTGTCGCCAATCATTCGCACGTTGTCAACATGCAGGACAAGGAAGCGGTGCTGAAACTGATCCGCAAGGAAAAACCCGACTACATCCTCCCCGAGATCGAGGCGAT
>JAFGUJ010000058.1 GCA_016938595.1 Campylobacterales bacterium
CCTGATGGAACGATCTTTCTTCAGAATTCGCAAGGAAAAGCGCTGGGGGATCTTTTCGGGACGCTGCGCCTGGATGAGGAGGATTACGAGATTTCCTTTGATGAACGCTCCTATCTGATCAAATCGGCTCTTCACAACGACAAACGGCTCCTCAGCGCCACCGACATTACCGAACAAAAACGCAAGGAGAACCTGGCGACGATGGGGCAGATGGCGGCCCACCTCTCCCACGAGATCCGAAACCCCATCGGCTCGATCGCATTGCTCGCCTCGACGCTCTACAAGCGGGTCAAAGAGGAGAACCGCCCCATCGTCGAGGAGATCCAGAAATCGCTCTACCGGATCGAGCGGATTATCAAGGCGACGCTGATGTTCTCCAAAGGGGTGAGCGCACAGAAAGGACCGATCCGGTGGATGCAGATCCGCGAATCGCTTGTCGATGCGATCGGCTACTATAGTTACGCCAAAACGATCCATTTCGCTTTTCCCGAAGAGGATTTCGAGCTCAACGGCGATCTCGAACTGCTCTCGATGCTGTTCAGCAATTTCATCTTCAACGCGATCGATGCGATCGAGCTCGATGACGAGGAAGAGGGGAACATCGAGATCCTCCACACTCAGAAAAACGGCTTCCATGTGTTTGATATCTACGACACGGGGATCGCGATCGAAAACAAAAAATGGCTTTTCGAAGCGTTCAAAAGCACGAAACAGCGGGGGAACGGTCTGGGACTGGTGCTGGCCAAAAACATCGCCGAATCGCATGGCGGGAAGATCTGTGTGGCCGAAGGGGAGCGTAAAGGGTTTCGGATTACCCTTGCTTTATAGAGGTTTTGGCTCTGCGAGGTAGTACCCTTGCATATAGTCGATCCCCATTTCGCGGCACTTGTCGTAGACGGCTTCGTTGTGGACGAACTCGGCGACCGTTTTGAGGCCGAGATGCTTCGAAAACTCGCTGACAGCCGTGAGGATCGTCTGGGCGTTGGGATCGCTGTCGATGTGGCGGATCAGGCTGCCGTCGATTTTGAGGATGTCGACATCGAGTTTGATGATGTGGGCAAAATTCGAGTACCCCGTCCCGAAATCGTCGATCGCGATCTGGCAGCCGAACTGTTTGACCTCCGCGATGAAGGTAGATACTTCGTTATAGTTTTCGATCCCTTCGCTTTCGAGGAGTTCAAAGATGATCCGTTTTCCGTGAGCCGGGAATCGACGCAGCTTTTCTATCACATACTCCCGGGTCGGAGCATCGATGATGTCGTCGACCGAAAAATTGATCGAATACGAATGCGGGGTTTTTTCGAGCATCGCAAAGACTTCATTGACCAAGAAGCGCGTGATGAGCGGATAGAGGCGCGACTGTTTCGCGGCGGGGAGGAAATAGGCCGGCGAGACGATGGAACCGTCTTTATCGATCATCCGAATCAGCGCTTCGTATTCGACGACATTGTGGTTTGTGTGATCAAAAATAGGCTGATAGTAGAGGACAAACCGGTTTTCTTCCGCCGCTTCTTTGACCTTTTTGCTCCACTGGATGTTGTTTTGGTATTCTTGCTTGATCTGCATCGTTTCATCATAAAGCAAATAGCTCAGATGCCGTTTTTTAGCCGATTTGAGAGCCATGTCGGCATTGATCAAAAGGGCGAAGGGGTTGTGCTTGCGGCTGCCGTTTACAATGTCCATCCCGACCGTGAGGGAGATGTAGATGCTCGCTCCCTCGAAGTCGTAATGCTTCTCTTCCAGAGTGTCGATAATCGACGTCCGGGCGGCGTTGAGTTTTGAGAGACTCATGGGCTCGGTGACAAGCAGGGCGTATTCATCCGAGGGCATTTTATAAAGTTTCATCGGCAGGGCCGCGATCATCTCCTGAAGCGATGTGGCGAGTTTGAGGAGGGTATGATCTCCCATCTGGTGGCCGTAGAAATCGTTGATCTCTTTGAAATTATCGATATTGATCAGCATCAGGGCGTAAAAATTTTCATGGTCCATGTCCCGAATCAACGCATGGCGGTTGGGAAGAGAGGTGAGATGATCGGTGTAGAGCCGATGCTCGAGTTCGCGGTTGAGTCCCACGGCGATTTCGGCGTCGCGGTCGATCCGTCGCAGCAGCAATTGGAAACCATAGTGGAGAATAACCCAGATAATTCCGAGCGACACAAAACTGATGATAAGAAGATTGCGGATCTCGCTGCGGTAGTCCTGAACGTCATCGGTAATGTCAAAGGCGCAGGTCATCATGGCAATCGTGTGGTTTTGATAATCGCTCAGGGGGCGCGAAGCGATGACGTAATTGCGCCCGTCGATCGTGTAGCGGTTGCTTTTCAGGAACGTGAAATCAGACGGGAGCCGTTCGAAGAGTGCGTTATTGGACGAGACCAGTGAAAACCCGTGATACCGGATCCTTTTTTCGTCGGGGAGGAGACCGTTTACCCGTTTCGTATCAAATGCGATGGCGCTTTTGATCCCCGAATGGGCGTCGAGCCGTTTTTGGACACGGTCGATCCGGGCGACCGTCTGGAGGAGTCCGATGAAGGTGCCGTTTTTATAGATCGGGATGATGCTGACGACGGCGACGTCGTAGAGGGTGACATCGAGCGAAGTGATCGGTTTGCGTGAATGAATCGCATAGGCCAGCATGGGGCGTTTGTCGAGAATGTTGTCGCCGTATTTTTTAGGATCCTGCAGGCGGAGGAAATGGGTTCCGTCGGCACCGATGAATCCGGTCAGGTCAACCTCTCCTTGTTGCTTCGCCTCTTCGAAATAGGGAAGGCTTAGGCGGTAGAGTTTTTCACGGTCACGGGAAGCGAAGGCGTCGATGACCGCACGGTCGGAAGAGAGTTTGTAGGCCAGGATGGTAAGATCGGCATTGGTATCGGAGATCGCGAGATCAAAAGAGTTTTTGAGAAGTTCTCTGTGCGCCTGGGTTTTCTCTTCGAGAATTTTGTTTTTATTCTGAATGATCGTGAAGGTGAAAATGGCGATGAGCAAAAGGACGAGTCCCATGGCATACAACGTCGCCCGCGTTTTGATCTTGACCATTTCAAACCTTCGAATAGTATGTATTTTAGTATACCATAGCGCAGGAAAAATTTGACGGTAAAATCGACTATATTGTCAAAAAATTACTTTTGGGGAAACAGAATTGATCCCAAACGAACCATGTTCGAACCGCATTCGATGGCAAGCTCGAAATCACCGCTCATCCCCATCGAACAGACGGTCGCATCCGGAAGATCGTCGAAGAGGCGCCGGGTCGTTTCGAAACTGCGGCGGACAACGGCGGGATCATCGACATGGGCACCGATGGACATGATCCCCTGCAGCTGGATGCGGGGGCATTCCGAGGCGATCCGGGCGTAGCTTTCGGCGAATTCTTTGGGGAGGAATCCCGATTTGCTCTCCTCATACGCCGAATTCACCTGGACGAGGGCCCGGAGGGTTTTGCCGTCGCGCTCCAGCCGTTCGCTCAGAGCATGGGCGAGGTCGAGCGAATCGATCGAATGGATGAGATGGGGGTTGAGGGAGAGGAGGTGGTTGATCTTGTTTTTCTGAAGCGTCCCGATGAAATGCCATTCGATCGGGAGATCCTCGAGTACTTCGGCTTTGGAAACCATATCCTGGACCCGGTTCTCTCCGAACGCGCGCTGTCCGATCGCGTAGAGGTCGCGGATCGCCTCCGCATCGACGTATTTGCTCGCGGCGACGATCTTGACGATATGGTGGTCGTTGACGCGCAGGCGCGCTTTTTCGATCCTGTCGATGATCCGGTCAAAATGAAGTTTGTATTCCAGAGTTGTCATTGCATTAACCTCGTGATGTCGTTGTAGAGCCCCAGACTCATGAGCCCGAGCAAAATGACCCAGCCGCCGATGGTGAGGCGGGTGATGATCTCTTCGCTGGGGGCTTTGCGGCGGATCATTTCGTAGAGATTGAACATGATGTGCCCGCCGTCGAGGGCGGGGATCGGGAGGAGATTCAAAACCCCCAGATTGACGGAGATCAAAGCGGCGAAAAAGAAGAGGCTCATCCATCCGTAGGCGGTTGCATCGGCGGTTATCGTGACGATGCTGACGACTCCGCCGATTTCCTGAGCCGGAACAACCCCCGTGATCAGCTTCTGGACGCTCTGAAAAATGAGCAGGGAGGAACGATAGGTCTCTTGCGAGGCGTACGCAAACGCTTCCGCCGGATTCAGATCCATTCTGTGGGTGACTCCGGCGGGTGCGATCCCTACCATCGGCTGATAGATCGTCTCTTTGAAGAGGTTTTGGCTTTCGGTAATTTTGGGAGTCACGCTGAGAAACTGAATGTTCCCGTCCCGCTCGATCTGCAGGGTGAGAGGATCGGTCGTTGTTTTGATAAAGTCGGAGAGCTCATTCCATGTCGTGATCGCGACGCCGTTGATGGCGAGGATCGTGTCGTTTTTCTGCACTCCCGCCATGTGCGCAGGAGACTCTTGTACGACATTGCCGATGACGGGGGAGAGAGTCTGAGGCCCCCCCAGCGCGATGGCGTAGAAAAAGACCCACGCCAGGGCGAAATTGGCCGCAGGCCCTGCGAGAAGGATAATAACCCGCTGCCAGGGTTTTTTCGTGTTGTAGCTGTCGTTGTCGACGCTTATCGCGGCGGGGTCGAGGTCGTCTTGGCCTTTCATCTTGACGTATCCCCCCAGCGGAATGGCCGAAATCTGCCAGCGGGTGTTCAGCCACTGGAACGAGGCGATTTTTTTCCCGAACCCGATACTGAACACCTCGACATACACCCCGAAAAAACGGGCGGCGGCGTAGTGTCCCAGTTCATGGAAGAAAATGAGGGCGGAGAGGACGAGGAGGGCGATCAACCACGACATGTTAGTGCTTTCCTTTGTAGGCTTTCGCAAAACCGACGAGGTATTCAGCCCCCGAATAGACGGTTAGGGCCACGGCGATCCAGAGCAATGCGTCGCCGAGCGGCCAGTGCATCAACAAAAAGCCAATGGCGATCATCTGGGCGACTGTTTTGACTTTACCCGCCCATGAGGCGCTGATGTCGATCCCCTCGGAGAGGGAGAGGGTGCGCAGCCCCGTGATGAAGAGCTCACGGACGATGATGATGTAGATGGCCCAGGCGGAGGCCTCGCCGCTCATCATCAGCCCCAGAAACGCGGCGAGAGTGAGCATCTTGTCGGCCAGGGGATCGAGGATCTGTCCCACCATCGTGATCTGATTCAGTTCCCGGGCAACGTAGCCGTCGAAAAAATCGGTGACCGAAGCGATAACGAACAGCAATGCTGCGGTGTAATAGCTCCACGTGACATGCCACCCGTTGTCGGTAAACACCTGCGGGTTGAGGATGATCCAGAACATTACCGGGGCGATCAGGAGACGGATAAAGGCCAAAATATTGGGGATATTGAACAAAAATTCCCTTTTCGTATGGATGGTTTTACTGTTTGAGATTATAGCCAAAATGGCTCCATGTCCGCCCCGAAAATGGATAAATTTCAGACTTTCGCTTTTTTTAGGCAATCATCATGTACAATCATTCCATCCTATGCGTGAAGGTTTGAGTGTTTTATGATGAATCGCTATATCGTTTTGTTGAGTCTCTTCCTCGCCTTGTCGCTGAACGCTCAAATCACCAAAGAGGGGCTCGATAAACTCAAAGTCGACGCGTTGCTCGTCAAAGATTTGACATCCGATGCCATGATCTATTCCAAAGAAGCGCTCAAAGAGGTCAAACCGGCCAGCCTCACCAAGATCATGACCGCCATGCTGGCGATCGAGCAGGGGTATCTGTACCGTCCGGTCGTTATCACTTCCGAGATGATCCGGGTCGAACCGACCAAAGCTGGATACAGAGAGGGGGAAATCGTCATCCTCGAAGATCTCATCAAGGCGGCGATGATCAAATCGGACAATGACGCGGCAATGGCCGTCGCGGTCGCGGTGGGCGGAAGCGTCGAAAAATTTGTCGGGATGATGAATGAAAAAGCGCAGCAGCTGGGGATGAGCAACACCCTCTTCACCAACCCCTGCGGCTACGATATCGGCAACCATCACTCCACGCCGATAGACCTTTTGCGTCTGGCGGAATACGCCATACAAAATCCCCTTTTCAACGATATTACCCGCCTTAATCAGCATACCTACAATGACATTCTCTCCGGCCGGCAGTTCGTCGCCAAAACCCACAATCACCTGTTGAAGCGGTATGAGTACGCGGTGGGGGTGAAAACGGGATATACGTCCAAAGCGGGGCCGTGCCTGATCGCCCGTGCGAAAAAAGAGGGGAAAGACTGCCTGATCATTATGCTCAATTCCAAAGAAAACCGATGGGCTCTGGCCAAACAGATATTCGAGCAGGTATTTGTACAAGAACAGGGCAAGGTGTGAAAAAAGAGGGGTTTCCAGCCGCTTGGGCCGAGGAAACGGAGAGATTACTGGAAGGTGGTTCCGCCATCGACGACGATCGTCTGTCCGGTGACCCATGATGCCCCCGGTCCGCAGAGAAAGAGGCAGGCGCCGGTCAGGTCTTCGGCTTCCCCCATGCGCGAAAGCGGCGAGCGGGAGACCACTTCGGCTTTGACCTCTTCGTAGTTGGGGAACGCTTTGAGCGCGTCGGTATCGATCGGTCCGCCGCTGACGGCGTTGACGCGGATCCCTTTTTCGCCCAGTTCCGCCGCCGCGTAGCGTACCATCGCCTCTACGGCCGCTTTGTTCGTCCCGTGACCCGCGTAGTTCGGGGTATAGACGAGGTTGCCGGTGGAGCTCATCGAGATGATCGATCCGCCGCCTGTTTTCTCCATCCGTTTGGCCGCTTCCTGCGCACCGACGACGAAGGCGTTGACGGTCGCGGTGTAGATGTTGTTGAGCCCTCTGGGCTTGAGACGCATGAACGGTCCGAAACCGCCGACGACGGCGCGGCCCGAGATGATCGCGTTGGAGATGAAAAAGTCGAGGCGCTCAAAATCGGCGTCGAACTGCTCGTAAACCTCTTTGTATTCATCGGGTTCGAGGATGTTGAGGGGATAGGCACGGCATTTGACGCCGTAGTTTTTTTCGACATCCTGCGCTATCTCGTTGGCGATCTCGGCATTGGAGTTGTAGGTGAAGGCGACGTTGCACCCCTCTTTGGCGAACGCGTAAACGATCGCTTTTCCGATGCCGCGGGTCCCGCCGCTGATGAGTAGGGTTTTTCCTTGGAATGACAAATTAGGCTCCTTTGATGGTGTAGTGTTTCATGACCTCTTCGAGGCGCTTCATGTTTTCAGCGCTCGGCGCAACGAGGGGAAGGCGGTATTCGAGGGTGTCGATGAGTCCGGCGATGTGCATCGCCGCTTTGATCATGACGGGATTGGATTCCAAAAACAGCACTTTGTTGATGGGGTAGAGGAAATCGTTCAGCGCTTTTGCCGCTGCATAGTCCCCGCTCAGGGCATGGTTGACAAGCTGCGCTTTGAGGTCGGGGAGGAGGTTGGAAGTGACCGACGTGATCCCCGCTCCGCCGTTGGCGAGTATCGCGTAATCGATGGCGTCGTCGCCGCTGAAGACTTTCAGCTCAGGGCGGCGGGAGAGGAGCTCGATGGTGCGCTCGATGCTCCCCGTCGCCTCTTTGATTCCGTAGATGTTTTCGACATCGTCAAACAGCCGAATCACGGTATCGGCGCTGATGTCGACAACGGTGCGCCCCGGGACGTTGTAGAGCATAAAAGGGAGATCCGGAACCGACTGCGCGATCGCTTTGTAGTGCTGATAGAGCCCCTCCTGGGAGGGTTTGTTGTAGTACGGAGCGACCGAAAAAATCGCATCGACGCCGCATTTTTGCGCCGTTTTGGCCGCTTCGATCGCTTCGGCGGTCGAGTTGCTCCCTGCCCCTGCGAGGACTTTCGTGCCGGTCCCTTTGCAGACGCTTACGGCGATCTCCATGCAGATCCGGTCTTCCTCGTAGCTCAGCGTGGCACTCTCGCCGGTGGTGCCGACGGGGCAAACGGCATGGATGCCGTTGTCGATTTGTCTTTGAACCAGATCAGCATATTTCTGCTCATCCAGTTTCCCGTTTTTAAAAGGAGTTATCAAGGCTGTGGTGGCGCCTGTTACTAGATTCATTTTTGCCCTTTACGTAGGATTAGCGTGGTGGATTTTTCAGGAACGAGATACTGCTTGGCAACGCTTTGGATCTCTGAAGGCTGGAGCGCTTCGATCGCGGCTTCATACCGTTCCAGCGGTGCGATGTCACCGCGTGCGAGATAGCTTCCGAAGAGATCGGCGACCGAGGTAGAGCTCTCCAGGGAGTAGATGAAGTCGGCTTTGGTGTTGATCTTGACCTTGTCGAGCTCGGCTTTGTCGACTGGCTTGGCCTGGAGGGTTTTGATGATCTCCCATATCTCTTTTTCGACACTCTCGGCTTTGACGCCGTTGTTGCAGACGGCGAGGAAGAGAAACACTCCCGGATCGATCGTCTCCATGTTGTAGGCATAAATCTGGTTCACGAGCCGTTTTTCATCCACGAGAACGCGGTTGAGGCGGGAGCTTTTCCCGGAGCTCAGCATCTCGCTTAGAGCAGAGAGTTTGGGCTGGTCGACATGGCGGAAATCGGGGATGGGGAAGCTGATCGCGAGCATCTCCACTTCGCTTTCTTTGTTCACTTCGATGCGCCGCGCCCCGTCCTGCTCCGGCTCGACGGTCTGAACCGGCTGGATCTCCCGTCTGTTCTCGATGGTGCCGAAATGTTTCGAAGCTTCGCTGAACACCTGCTCCGGCTCGATATCGCCGGTGACGACGAGAATCGCATTTTTGGGCTGATAGTAGGTTTCATGGAAGTTTCGGATATCGTCCAGCGTCCAGGTCTGGATGTCGTTCATGAATCCGATCGGGGTCCAGTGATAGGGGTGGTAGACGTAGGCGCTGTTGAAGAGGCGGAAATAGAGGTATCCCATCGGATTGTTATCGGTGCGCCACCGGCGCTCCTCGGCGACGACGTTGCGTTCGGGCTGGAATTCGTCATCTTTGAGGTTCAGGTTCTGCATCAGCTCGGCGAACAGCGAGAGCGATTTGGGAAGGTTGTCGGAGCTTGATTTGATGAAGTAGTGGGTGAAGTCAAACCCCGTCGAGGCGTTGTTGAGCCCTCCGATGCTTTTGACCTCTTCGTCGAACTCCCCCGCTTTGAGGTTTTTGGTCGATTTGAAGTTCATGTGTTCGAGCATATGGGCGATGCCGCTTTTCCCCATCACTTCGTTGCGGCTTCCCACTTTGTAGAAAATATCGGTGGAGATGACGTTGGTACCGTTCTGCATCGGGATGGCAACGACGTGCAGTCCGTTGGGGAGCGTCTGGGTTTCATAGCGGGGAAGTGCTGAGGCCATTAGGGTTCCTATACTCAAAAGTGTTGCGGCGAGGAGTTTCATCGCCGGTCTGCGCCGATTGCTTCGGTGATCGAGGTGTAGCCGTCGGAAGCGATCAGATCGATCAGCCCGCTGTTGATCTCTTCGACCACTTCGGGTCCTTTGAACACGAGGGCGCTGTAGAGCTGTACGAGCGAAGCCCCTGCGCGGATCCGGCGGTAGGCCTCTTCGGGGGTGCTGATCCCGCCGACGCTGATGAGGGTTGTTTTGCCGAAGAGTTCGCGGGCGATCGCGTCGAAGATGTAAAAACTCCGTTCGCGCAGCACTTCGCCGCTGATTCCTCCGACCTCTTCAGGTTCGGAGACGAGGGAATAGTCGATCGTCGTGTTGGTGGCGATGATCCCGTCGGCTCCGCTCTCCACGGCGTGGGCACAGAGGGCGACCGCCTGGTCCTCGCTCATGTCGGGGGCGATTTTGAGGAGGATCGGTTTGGAGGTGAGCGATTTGGCCTCGCCGAAGAGGCGGGTGATGAACTCCTCGTTCTGGAGGTCACGCAATCCCGGAGTGTTCGGGGAGGAGATGTTGATCACCATGTAGTCGGCGTAGGGGTGGAGCGCCTTGATCAGGGTCGTGTAGTCACGCAGGGCGTTCTCTTCGGGGGTGATTTTGTTTTTCCCGATGTTGACGCCGATGGGGGTGCTGAAGGGATAGATGTTTTTGAGGCGGTGGCTGATCCGGAAGAGTCCGTCATTATTGAATCCCATCGCGTTTTGGAGGGATTCCTCCTCGATGTGGCGCCACAGCCGGGGGCGGGGGTTCCCCTCCTGGGGTTTGGGGGTGAGGGTTCCGATTTCGGTATACCCGAATCCCATCGCCTGAACGCCGTGGAACATCGTCGCGTTTTTGTCGAATCCGGCCGCGAGACCGACGGGGTTCAGAAAGGTCCGTCCGAAAAGTTCCTGCGTCAGTGAAGAGTGGCTGATGAAATGTTTGGCCGTCCAGCTGTTGAACAGGGGCGGGCAGAAGCTCGCGCTGTGCAGTACCGCAGCTGCGAGCGTATGGGCGCTTTCGGGTTGAAGTTTAAAAAGCCAGGGTTTTAACGATTCGTAATCAAACATGCGCTCATCTGCCTCATTTCATGGTAGTGTTGCCGCGATTATACACAAAGATGGATTAACCCGCGGTTATTCACCCATTTCGCCGGCGAGGCGGCGGTAGTTTTCGGATGTTTCCAGGAGCTCGGTGTGGGTTCCCCGGGCGATAATCTGCCCCTCTTCAAAGTAGAGGATCAGGTCCGCGTGGGTAATCGTGCTCAGGCGGTGGGCGATCGTGATCGTCATTTTGTCTTTGGTATACGCTTCGAGCGCCTTTTGGATCCGTTTTTCGCTTTCGTTGTCCAGCGCGCTGGTCGCTTCGTCGAGAATCAGGAGTGAAGCGTGTTTGTAGATTGCGCGGGCGATCGCGATCCGCTGCCGCTGGCCGCCGGAGAGGTTGGACCCGAACTCCTGCATCATCGTATGGATCCCCTCGGGAAGGGACTGGGCAAAATCGAGGGCATCGGCCATCCGCAACGCTTCGTATACCCGTGTTTCATCGATCTCGTTTCCGTAGGCGACGTTGGCCGCCAGGGTGTCCTGGAAGATGTACACCCGCTGCGATACCGACGCGATCTGGGAGCGGAGCGAGCTTTGCGTGTACTCATTCAGGGGGTGTCCGTTCACGGAGACTTTTCCCGACGCGGGGTCGTAAAACCGCAGCAGCAGGTTGACGAGAGAGCTTTTTCCCCCGCCGCTTTGCCCCACGAGGGCGACGTTTTGCCCTGATGTGATGTGGAGGTCCAGATTCCGCAGCGCCGTTTTGTCGCCGAATTTGAGGGTGACGTTCTCGAAACGGACGTCGCGGATCGGCTCTTGCAGTGCGATGGTACCGTCCTGGATGGTGTTTTCAATGTCGAAAATATGGAATACCCGTTCGCTGGCCGCCTGCGCATCCTGGATTTTGCTGTAGATGGTGCTGACGCGGCGCAGAGGCTGAAACACGAGCCCCACCGCCGTCAGAAACGCGGTGAATTCCCCGACGCTCATCGCACCCGAATAGACCTGCTGCCCCCCGACGAAGATGACGCATGCGAGTCCCGTGGCGGCAATCATCTCCATCAGAGGCGAGACGAGTTCGCTGGTGTAGACGGCTTTCATGTTGAGTTTGAAAAAGCGGACGTTTTCGTCGCGGAAACGCTCCATTTCGTAGTTTTCAGTGGCGTTGGCCTTGATGATTTCGCTGTTGTTGAACACTTCGGTCAATCGGGTGATGACGTCGGCATTTTTCTCCTGCGAGCGGTGGGAGAGGCGTTTGAGCCGTTTGGTGATTTTGAGCAGCGGGAGGACAACGACCGGCATGACGAACAGGGCCCAGAACGCAAGGGTGGCATTGAGATAGATGACGTATCCCACCAATGCGACGACGGTGAGGCTTTCGCGGATCAGCTCGGGCATCATCGTCGAGACGAAGTACTGGATCCGGGAGATGTCGTTCGTGATCCTGGAGATCAGTTCGCCGCTGCGATTCGTGTAAAGAAACTGCATGTCCATCCGGACCATTTTCTCCAACAGGTCTTCTCGCAGTCGTGAGACGATGTGGAGCCCGATGTAGGTGTTGAACACCGACTGAAGGTAGCGTCCCACCGATTTGATGACGTAGATCCCGACCAGAAGGGCAGGGATGACGTAGAGCATGTGGGCTTCTTGTTTGATGAACATGTTGTCCATTAAAGGCTGCATGATGTGGGCAGTGCCGGCGGTGGCGGTGACGGTCAGGAGGATCCCGATCAACACCATGGCGTACTGGAATTTGTATCCCTTGATATAGGGCCAGTACCGTTTGTAGATCTCTTTGAGTTTCACCCCTGCATCTCCCAGAACGTTCCCGAGGGGGTATCCATGATGGCGACCCCCATGGCGTTCAGCTCGTCGCGGATCGCGTCAGAGGCGGCGAAATCTTTGATTTTCTTGGCTTCGGTTCTTCGAACGATCAGTTCGTCGATGGTGGCTTTGGTCTCTTCGTCCAGCCCGAACTGGAAATAGTCGTAGGGATTCTGGGTTCCGAATCCCATTATCTCTTCGATCGTCGAGAGAGCCGAGAGAAGCATCTGGCGGTATGCTTTGTCTTTGGGATCGCGGTCCAGCGCATCGTTGGCGGAGCTGATCATCTCGTCGATCAGGGCGTAGGCCTTCGAGACGTTCAGATCATCCCCGAGCGCTTCGAGGAGGGCTTTTTTGAACTCCGTTTCGATCACCGTTGCGCTCAGACCGAAAAGGCGCTTTTTGAGGCGGTAGAGGCGGTCGAGCCGTTTTTTCGAGGAAATCAGGTCCTCTTCGTTGAAGTTGAAATCGCCGCGGTAGTGGGTGCTGAGGAGGTAGAAACGGATCACCTCGCCATTGTAGGCTTTCAATGCGTCTTTGAGGAAAAAGCTGTTCCCCAGACTTTTGGACATTTTCTCCCCTCCGATCGTGACGAAGCCGTTGTGCATCCAGTAGCGGGCTAGCTCGCGGTTGGTGGCGCAGCGGGTCTGGGCCGCTTCGTTCTCGTGGTGGGGGAAGAGGAGGTCGGCGCCGCCGCCGTGGATGTCGATCGCATAGGGGGTCCCCTCGCGGGCGAGATAGCTTTCGATCATCGCCGAGCACTCCAGGTGCCATCCGGGGCGTCCTGGGCCGAAGGGGGAGTCGAAGGAGACGCTCCCGTCGTTCACCGCTTTCCAGAGGGCGAAATCGGCTTCGTGCCGTTTTTCGCTCACCTTCTCGACGCGGCTGACGTTCTCGCTGCTCTGGCGGTTGGAGAGGGTGAGGTAGCGGCCGTCGCTGGCGGTGTCGAAATAGATATCGCCGTTGCCGATCCGGTAGGCATGGCCTGTGTCGAGGAGGCGTTGGATCATGTCGCTCATCGCCCCGATCGATTCGGTCGCCTTGGGCTCTAGGGTCGGTTTGCGGACCCCGATCGCGGCCATGTCACGGTGGTAGGCTTCGGTGTAGCGAGCCGCGATGTCGGCGGTCGAGAGTCCCGATTCGCGGGCTTTGTTGATGATCTTGTCGTCGATATCGGTGATGTTGCGGGCAAACGTCACTTCGTACCCTTCGGCCTCCAGGACGCGGCGCAGCAGGTCGAAGACGAGGGCACTTTTCGCATGCCCCAGATGGGCGTCGTCGTAGACGGTCGGGCCGCAGACGTAGAGGGAGACTTTTCCTTCCACAAGGGGTTCAAAGGGGAGTTTGGTTTTTTGGACGCTGTCGTAGATTGTCATGAAAATCCTGTCGTTTTATCGTATCAAGTGTATCAAAAAATTGTTGAGAGCATAGAATGCCGCTCCGAAAAGGGCGGTTCCCGCGACGAAATAGAGGGAAAAACGGGTTTTGAGTAGATCCCGGAAAATCTCCCAGCCGACCTCCCGGATCGTGAGGACCATCTGGACCGCTCCCCCGATGCTCCCCGCCAGCGCCAGCCCAGGAGCCCCCATCGGCCCCATCAGGATCAGTGAGCAGATGACGTTGACGACGAGGGAGATGACGGCGATCTTGGCCGCCATCAGGTGTTTGTGCATCGCGTAGAGGTACATCGAGAAGAGCTTGGCAAGGCCGAAGGGGATGAGCCCCACCATGTACATCTGCAGGACGCTCGCGGTATTGAGCGTGTCTTCGATGTCGAACGCCCCGCGCTCGAAGAGCAGCCAGATGATCGGCTCGGCCAGCAACACCCCTCCCAGTACCGCCAATCCCAGGAGGGCACTGAGGAGCCAGAATGATTTGTGGAGGTTGCGGTAGGCGAGGTCGCTGTTGCCGTTGTTGATCGCTTTGGCGATCGTGGGGAAAAGGGCCGTCGTAATCGCCAGCGCGATGATCGCGAAGGGGAGCTGGAAGATCCGGTTGGCATAAAAGAGGTACGAGACCGATCCGGCGGCGAGGAACGACGCGAGGCTCGTGTCGATGAAGGAAGCGATCTGGGCGGTGGAATTCCCCACGACCGAGGGGAAAAAGAGGGAGCTGAACTTTTTCTCCTCGGCTTTGACGTCCTTGGACTTTCGATATTTCCATCCCCCGATCAGGATCTTCATCAGCCCCTGTTTGCGGATCGCATAGAGGTGGGTTGCCACCTGTAGCAGCCCCCCGACGAGGATCGAGAAACTGAGCGCATAGACGATCGTCGCGGGATCGGAGTTGGTGAAGAGGATGAGGGCGACGATCATCGCGATGTTGAGCCAGACGGTCGAAAAGGCGGTCGTGAAAAAATGCTCCTTGTGCTGTAAAAGGGCCCCTAGAAAGGTCACGATGAAGATGAGGTCGAGATACCAGAAATTGATCGCGGTGAGCGGTGCGGTCTGTGCGATGAGCTCTTTTCCCCAGTCCCAGGCGATGAGTTTCGTGAAAAAGCCGGGGAAGAGGGTGACGAGAAAGGAGAGAGCGACGATAAAGGCCATGAAACGGATGAAGATGGCCACGGCAAAAACGCTTTTCTGGTTCGAGGCGATGTAGGAAGGCATGAAGCTCTGGGTAAAGGAGCCTTCCGCGAAGATGCGGCGGAAAAGGTTGGGAAACTTGAACGCCATCAAAAAAACGTCGCTCCAGACGCTCGCCCCCAGCGCCGATGTCATCATAATGTCCCGTCCTAGACCCGTGACGCGGGAGATGAGGATACCGAAAGAGTTGGAAAAAATCGATCTGAACATCGGTTTGTGCGGCACCTTCTAATAACTTTTACGAAATTTTAACCGATATGTGATTAAAATAGGGCCACTAATGCAAAAGGCGAAATATGGGGCTGTTGACGAAAGAGGGTGAACAAAAAACGGCAAGCTCGGGGATGAAGCCGCTGGTAATGCGGACCTCCAATGTTGCCAAGGAGCTTTTGCAGACGGCTTCCAACCACAAAATCCCTGTCCATTCCCTCGACTTTCGCCTTCTCGACACCCAGACATTCGCAAAAAAATCCGAAGATGCTCAGGGAGAATGGCTCGAACTTTCTTCCGATGAGATCAAGGACCTGAATGAAGAACTCCTCCTCAGCCCCCGGTTTGAACTCAAGCAGGTGTACGAAATCGAAATCTTTACCCCTGTCGAAGCGACGCCGTTTGACAGCATCGACATGGCGATCGGGGGGAATCCGACGCTGTGCAAAATTTTTCTGACGATCAAAGCCGGCAGCAGAGCCGATTATCACGGGACGTTTGAAGCCGATCTGCTGCGCACGATCCATAAAAAAATGCTCCGCGCCAATCTGATGATCGGTGTGTTCGATTCGATGATGTTTCACAATCTGAGCGAATTGTTTGCCAAAGTCAAAGTACGTGAACACTACACGTTCGAGAAGCCGGAGCGTTACCTGATTGCCCAGGCGTACGAGCCGGTCCCGACGATAGATGACAAACTGATCCTCCACTACGAGACGAAGCGGCAGAATGAAGACGACCAGGGACGGATCGATTACGCCAAACGCGGCTATGTCATCAGCGCCGTTGAAAACGAACTGCTGATCGAATACGTCAAACCAAAGCTCGGGGAAAGCGGCCGAAACTGCCGCGGAGAATTTCTCTCCCCGAAAGAACCGCTTGTCCGGAACGAACCTACGTTTACGACCGGTGAAAACATCCTTGTCGTGGATACGCCCGAAAGTATCGAATACCGTGCAAAAATCGGCGGGTACGTGACGTACGAGGGGGGAGTGTATGATATCCGGACCGAAGTCGATATCACCGAAATCAGTTTCAAAACGACCGGATCGATCGACACTCAGCTCGATGCCGATGTCTCGATCAACGTCAAAGAGAAAGATTTCCTCAAAGATGCCGTCGGTACAGGGATGGATGTGACCGTCAATGTGATCAACGTCGACGGGAATGTCGGCGCCAATGCCAAAATCACGGCACACAAGGCAACCGTCGAAGGGCAGGTGCACCAAAGCGCGGTCATAAAGGCCGATGAGCTCCGGATCAATGTCCACAAAGGGACGGCATACGGGAAAAAAGTGCACATCACCCGTCTTGAACACGGCATCGTCGAAGCCGATGAGGTGACGATTGTCCAGGCTACCGGCGGAAAGATACGGGCCAGAGAGATCACGATCGAAACGCTGGGATCGAACGTCAAGATGACCGCATCGCACAAGATAGAGGTAAAAAAACTGGTCGGAGGGGAAAACCGGTTTGTGATCGACCCGCTGATCGATGAAGACACGGAAATCCTTGAAGAGCGTTCCGAAAAGATGGAACAGATGCGCCAGTCGATCCGTGACGTCAAAAGAGAGCTTTCGGAATACGAGCAGACATGGGTTGACAATGCCCCCTCCATGGAAGATCTGAAACGTAAACTGATCCATTACAAAACAAACAACATCACCGCACCCGTCGCTTTCGTCCAGAAATATCAGCAGTTCCAGCACCTGAAAGAGAAAATCGAAGCGATTCGGAACGAACTGAAAGCCAAAGAGGACCATTTCAACTATTTGGCGCAGAAACACACGTCGCTTCAAAGCGAAATTTTCAACGCGCGGATTATCAACCACGATATGTGGAAAAACCATAACGAGATCATTTTCAAAATGATCGAACCCTCGGTGGAGATAGAATACATTCCGCATCAAAACGGGGAAGAAAAAATTTTGGGGCTGGTGCAGGAGCCGGACGGAGAATTTATGATTAAGGTATTGGCGCAATGATTGTTGGACTCGAAGGAATTATCGAATACAAGGAACCGGCTCTGGTGCATTTGAATGTCAACAGTGTCATTTATGAAGTGTTCATTTCATTGCACACCTACGGGTCGATGAGCGCAGAGCGGGCACGGCTGCATATCTCCCACATCATCCGCGAAGACGCCCAGCAGCTTTATGGATTCGCTGACAAAAGCGAAAAAATCCTCTTCGAGGGAATGCTGAAAATCAGCGGTATCGGTCCCAAAGCGGCACTGGCGATCTGTTCGACCTTTACGCCGGAGCAGTTTGCGGGTATTATTTCATCCAAAGATATCAACGCGCTCAAAAAAGTTCCCGGTATCGGCCCCAAAAGCGCGGGGCGGATTATGGTGGAACTGGCCGGTTTCGATGCCGTTTTGCTGGGATCGGGGACCGCCGCCACGACGGCGGTGAACGAAGCGTCGATGGCGCTGGAATCGCTCGGATTCAAAAAAGAGCAGATCGCCAAAGCGCTGAACGCTTCCCACGCCACCGACACGGCGGGGCTGGTGAAAGATGCGTTGAAACTACTTCAAAAACTTTAAACAAGGAATATCCATTGAAACTAGCTATCCTTTTCGGCGGAGCCAGCTTTGAACACGAAATCAGTATCGTCAGTGCCATCACGGTCAAAGAGAAACTCGGTGCGTTTGATCTGAGTTTCATTTTTTGCGATCAGGACCACACGTTCTACCGGATCGACCCCTCCAAAATGAAAGCGGTCACCTTTTCGCGCGGCGAGCACCGTAAAATGCCCCGGCTGCACATGACTAACGGCGGATTCGAGGAAAAAGGGCTTTTCGGTTCCAAGAAATACGAGATGCCGGTTTTGAACCTGATCCACGGCGGAGACGGAGAGGACGGCACGATCGCCGCCATGCTCGATTTTTTCGGCATCCCGTTTATCGGACCGCGCAAAGAGGCATCGATGCTCAGTTTCGACAAACATTACACCAAATGGTTTGCCGAATCGCTGGGAGTCAAGACCCTTCCCTACGAGATACTCCGCAAAGACGACAAGCGGAGCGTATCGACTCCCTATCCGTTCATCATCAAGCCTGCCCGGCTGGGAAGCTCGATCGGGGTCAGTGTCGTACGTGAAGCGAGCGAACTCGATTATGCCCTCGACGTGGCGTTTGAATTCGATGAGGTCGTTTTGGTCGAACCGTTCATCGCAGGGGTCAAGGAATACAACCTGGCCGGTTTTTCCGCACGCGGCGAGATCACCTATTCGATCGTCGAAGAGCCCCAAAAAGCCGAATTCCTCGATTTCGAGAAAAAATACCTCGATTTCTCCCGTTCGGGCAAAGTGGAACATGCCGAGGTAGGCGATGCCCTTGTGGCGCAATTGCGCGAGTCGTTTGCGAAAATCTATCTTCCGCTGTTCCAGGGGGCGTTGATCCGGTGCGATTTCTTCGAAATCGAAGGAGAAGTGTATCTCAATGAGATCAACCCGATCCCCGGTTCCATGGCCAATTACCTGTTTGACGATTTCGGAGGCTCCATCCAGAAACTTCTCGGAGCCCTTCCCGACAAACGTTCTATTCGGGTTCAGTACGACTACATCCACTCCATTTCACAGGCCAAAGGTAAATAAGCGTGGCGGCAAAGACCCTCCAGTACAAACAGCATACGTTTTCGATCAGTTACGAGATTCTCAACCCTTCTGCCCATTACGACATCGTCTTTTTGCACGGATGGGGATCGCACAAAAACCTGATGAAACACGCTTTCGGAAACCAACTGAAACAGTTCCGCCACATCTACATCGATATGCCCGGATTCGGCAACAGCACCTGCAATATCCCCCTCACCACAGAAGACTACGCGACGATCCTCGAATCGTTTCTGGCCCAGATCGAGGCGGACAAAACGATCGTCGTCGGTCACTCGTTCGGCGGCAAGGTAGCGACACTGCTCAACCCCGATTTGCTCGTGCTGGTGGCATCGGCGGGGATCCTCGTCCCCAAACCTCTGAAAATCCGGGCGAAAATCCTCCTCTTCAAACTGCTCAAATACTCCGGTCTTACCCGGCTTCGCCATTTTTTCGTAGCTCCCGATGCCAAGGGGCTTTCCGAACCGATGTACGAGACATTCAAGAGAGTTGTCAACGAGGATTTTTCGGACGCTTTTGCGGCGTTCAACGGTACGGCACTGCTGTGTTTCGGCCGCAACGATACGGCTACCCCGCTGTGGACGGCCTATGAAATCGCCAGACGTATGCCGGATGCGACGGTGGTGGAATTTGACGGCGACCACTATTTCTTTTTGGAACAGAGCGCAACGGTCGCCAAAGAGATCGAAAAAATGTTTCTAAAAAAACTGGAGCACTAAAAAACGATGGATTATTTTCAGCTTTTAGCCTTTGTCACCAACTTTTTGTTCGTCATGAGCCTGGGATGGTATCTGATCACCAACCTTCAATGGTACGATTACCGGATCGAACGGGTCATCCTGCGCCATCACAAGACATGGTGGCACGTCGTCTATTTTCTGATCCCGTTTATCCTCTATTATGTTGCCGGGGCTTATTTCGTCCCATTGTTTTTCACCCTTGTTCTGCCGGCTCTGTTCCTGTGGCACCGCAAGCTGGACAAAAAACTCGTTCTGACGTGGCGCGTCAAACGGTTCCTGATCCTGCTGGGTTCACTGGCCCTCTTTTTGAACCTGATGATCGCCCTCAAAGGGTGGGGGGAGACCTACAGCGTTCTGATGCCGCTTCTGGCCGCCTATCTTGGATCGATGGGGATCGAGAAATTCTTGTTCCTTGCCTACAAAAAGCAGGCGCAGAAGAAGATATTGTCGATGAAAGAGCTCACGATCGTCTGCGTGACGGGCAGCTACGGCAAAACCTCGATGAAAAATTTCATCGCCCAGGTGCTGGGGAACAAATACAACGTCTACGCCACGCCGCGCAGCGTCAATACCCTCGGCGGGATCATCCGCGACGTCAATGAATCGCTCCCCGCCGATGCGCAGGTGTATGTGTGTGAAGCGGGAGCGCGGGAAGTGGGGGACATCTACGCCATCGCCCAGCTCCTACACCCGCAGATCGTTGTGGTGGGGAAAGTGGGGCCGCAGCATCTGGAGTATTTCAAAACCCTGGAGCGGATTCAGCGGACGAAACTCGAGATCATCCATTCCGACCGCCTCGAACGGGCCTTCATCCATACCTCGGTGACCAATGAGCCCCATCCGAAAGTGACTTTTTTCGGAGAGGGGATCCAAAACCTTTCCGCGACGCTGGAGGGGACCGATTTCGATCTGGAAGTGGGGAATGAAACGCACCATTTCCACACTTCGGTCCTGGGAAGCTTTCAGACGATCAATATCAATGCCGCGATTTTGATCGCGCAGGAGCTCGGGATGACCACGGAAGAGATCGTGCAGGCGGTCAACGGCCTCAAAAGTGTCGAACACCGTCTTCAGCGCCTCGATGCGGGGGGCAAGATCATTCTCGATGACGGCTACAACGGCAACATCGACGGGATGCTCGAAGCAGTGCGTATCTGTTCGCTCCACAGCGGACGCAAAGTGATCGTGACGCCGGGTCTGGTGGAGAGCACCCCCGAGCTCAATACGCAGTTGATCGAGGCGATCAACGGTGTCTTCGACATCGCCATTGTCACGGGGCAGCTCAACGCGGCGCAGTTTGAGCGGGAGCTGAAAACACCTCAGAAAATCATGTTGGCAGACAAGTCCCAGATGGTCAAAACGCTTGGCGAAGTGACGCGCGCCGGGGACATCATCCTTTTTGCCAACGACGCCCCCAATTTCATCTGATGCGATTTTTCAGCCGATTCATCGATTTCAGCGGCAAGATGGCGGGCGTTACCCTCATCGCGCTTGTCTTTCTGGTCGTATACGATGCCCTGATGCGCTATCTGTTCCAGTCCGGATCGATCGCTCTGCAGGAACTGGAGTGGCATTTTTTCGACATCATTATCCTTCTCTCCATCGCCTATACCTTTTCACACGATGCCCACGTGCGGGTCGATATTTTCTATGAACGTTTCAGCCCCAAAACCAAAGCGCTGGTGAATCTGATCGGTTCACTCCTGTTTGTCCTGCCGTTTTCGCTTCTGATCATCTACCTTGGGATCGATTTCGTCGCGCTGAGTTTTTCGCAGATGGAAGCCTCTTCCGATCCGGGGGGACTTCCGTACCGTTTCCTGATTAAATCGTTTATCCCGATCGCGTTTGTATTGATGGCAATCCAGACGCTGCGCGTCGTAGTGTCATCGTATCGTATCCTGAAGGGGGCATAAAATGGCGATCGGTATGCTTTTCATCGCGTTGCTTCTTTTGGGAGTGGGTATCCCTGTCGCTTTCGTTTTCGGGGGAGCTGCGCTGCTGGCCGCATTTTTCTCCCCCGATGTGGGGATGGAGGTCTTTAATGTCCTCCCTTTTCGTATCTACGGGATTATGAGCAATGCGACGCTGATGGCGGTACCGTTGTTTATCCTGATGGGATTGTTATTGGAACGTTCAGGGATGGCGGAAAAACTGCTGATTGCGATGACAGCGATGTTCGGGACCCTCAAAGGGGGACTGGCAGTGAGCGTCGTCTTGGTCGGCGCCATATTGGCCGCGACAATGGGGATCGTCAGCGCATCGGTTGTGATGATGTCTCTGATCGCGCTTCCTCTGATGATGCGGGCGGGGTATTCCAAGGAACTCTCCACCGGAACCATTGCCGCTAGCGGAACGCTGGGACAGATCATCCCCCCCTCCGTCATCCTGATCATCCTGGGCGATGTCATGAATATCGGCGTCGGCGAGCTTTTTGCCGGCGCGGTGTTGCCCGGTATGGTTTTGGTTGCTTTGTACATCGGGTATATCCTCCTGATGGCCCATCTCAAACCCGACTCGGCACCGGCACTGGGGGCAGAATACCATACCGGTACATTCGCTTCACTGGTGTGGGCGGTTGCGCCGATGCTGATATTGATGGCGGTGGTTCTGGGGACGATTTTTGCCGGAATAGCCTCCCCGAGCGAATCGGCAGCGTTTGGTGTTGTGGGAGCCGTCCTTCTTGCCTGGGCCAACGGAACCCTGACCTTCCCGATGGTGAAGGAATCGCTCAAGGAAACCCTCAAGCTCAGCGGCATGATTTTCATGATTCTGATCGGCGCTACGGCCTTCAGTCTCGTTTTTAACGAACTGGGAGGATCGGAGCAGATTGTCGAGTTTTTCGGACGCAATATCGACAGCGCGTGGACGTTTATCGCCATCGCGATGGCGGTCATTTTCGTACTGGGTTTTTTCATCGATTTTATCGAGATCTCTTTTATCATCGTTCCCATTCTGGTTCCGGTGATGCACGCCTACGGCATTGACCCTCTGTGGTTCGCGATTTTGATCGCGATGAACCTGCAGACATCGTTTCTGACTCCCCCCTTCGGGCTCTCCCTCTTTTTCGTCAAAGGGGCGGCGGGTGAGATGGTGAGCTCGATGCAGATATATCGGGG
This sequence comes from Campylobacterales bacterium, assembly GCA_016938595.1. GTDB lineage: Bacteria > Campylobacterota > Campylobacteria > Campylobacterales > Sulfurimonadaceae > Sulfuricurvum. Next base: position 22,507 of record JAFGUJ010000058.1, read on the forward strand.
GATCATACCGTTCGTCGTGTTGCAGATCATCGCGTTGGCGCTGGTCATGCTGTTTCCCAATCTCGTCTTTTCATTTCTTTAGAGGAGGACGGCAATGGACAATGCTATTTTGTACGCTCCGTGGCGTAACGATTATGTGGCCGGAGAAAAAATCGAGGGGTGTGTTTTCTGTCACATCAGCTCCTCTGCTGGCAACGATGAGGAGCTGCATGTCCTGTATCGCGACGAACACTGTTTTGTCGTGATGAACCGTTACCCCTATACGCCGGGCCATTTTATGATCATTCCCCATCACCATACCGATGCTCTGGAAGCATTGGACCCACAAACCTGGCTGCATATCAGTGTGTTGGCCCAAAAAGGGGTCAGAATGCTCAAAGAGGGGTTCGGAGTACATGGGGTGAACCTCGGTATGAATCTTGGAAAAGCGGGAGGGGCGGGGATTGCCGAACACATCCATCTGCATCTGGTTCCCCGGTGGGAAAGAGATACGAATTTCATCACTTCCATCGCCCATACTCGGGTCTATTCGACCGATTTTGAGAAGATTTACCGACGGCTGAAAGAGTTGTCAAAAGAGTATTTTTAAAAGAAGAGAAGCCCCGCAAAGGGGCCGTAGTTACTGGATGGCGACTTCGATGCGGCGGTTCTGGGCGCGCCCTGCTGCGGTTTCGTTCGAGGCAACAGGTTCTTTTTCCCCTTTGCCGGACATTTCGATCCGGTCTGCTTCGATACCGTTTTCGACCAGGCGTTTGCCCAGCGAAGCGGCACGCCGTTCGGAAAGTTTCTGATTGTACTCGTCGCTTCCCGTATGGTCGGTATGGCCGACGATGATAATTTTGGCCGGCGGATTCTCTTTCAGTACGCGGGTCAGTGTGTCGATGTCGCTGTTGGAAGAAGCCGGCAAGACGCTCGAATCAAACGCAAAATTCACGTGCAGGGTGACATGAACAGGACATCCATTCGGATCGACTTTGTATCCGTGCGGCGTATCGGGGCATTTGTCCAGAGAATCGACGACGCCGTCCCCGTCTGAATCTTTTTCCGGTGTTGGTTTGGGTGCAACAGCGACTGGAACAGGTTTTTTCTCCTTGCACACTTCAGGGTAGGTAGTAGTGGCTTTGGCGCTTTCGACATTCATGGTACGGTTGACATCACCGTCGGTGTAAGTAACACTGGTCTGGCCGAAGAGGGTTGTACTCATAGCGAGCATGAGGGCAGAGGCTGCATAGGTAGATATAGGATGCATGGATGTTTCTCCCTTTATCGTTTGGAATTAGTCCATTGTAACACAGAAGAATCCCAATGCAACCATAAAATGTAAAATAAAATGAAAGAAAATTAATTTTAGGTTGCATCGGTTTATTTTTAGTGTACAATTGGGATAAGGGGAACAAGTAAAAGCATCTGTGAAAATTTCCAAAGGGATGCCGTCTGAGAGACAGACACACTGTTTTTCATGCTTGTTTAAACTCAAATTGCGATAGACAGGAGTGGTCAAATGTCAAGTTCCAAAATTCCGTTTTTAAAAACAGCGATGATGTTGTCTTTGTGTGCCGCATCGGCATTGAATGCATTGACGTTGCAAGAGGGGGTGGACGAAGTACTTTCCACCCATCCCGTCGTACAGGAGCGGCTGCACAATTACCGTGCCACACTTGAAGATCTGCGGACAACCGAGGCCCAATGGCTCCCGAG